>NZ_JBELDZ010000070.1:0-12214 GCF_042094015.1 Aurantibacter sp.
AAGCATTTTATTTAATATAAAAAAAGCCAAGCATAATATGCTTGGCTTTTTTATTATAAAATATGTATATTGTTAGATGTTAAAGATTAAATTATGCAAATAAATCCAACCAAATTTCTAAGTACTCTTTTTATTTTATTGTTTTTGTTTTCATGTTCTGAAAATGATAATGAAGAACTTTATGTGCCAGCTGAATCACCTGTGAATTATGATTTAGAAGCTTTTCCCTATACTAAGCTTTCAGATTATAATATGTTTGATGGAGATTTAAAAAATCAATCTCCTGTTCTAGGAGTAATACCATATCAACCTATATCTTCTTTATTTACAGATTATGCCAAAAAGAAGCGCTTTATATGGATGCCAGATAATGTTTCGGCAAATTATATTTCGGATTTTGAAGTTTTAGATTTTCCTGTAGGTACTATTATTGTTAAGACATTTTATTACGATAATGTTTTGCCAACAAATTCTACACAAATAATAGAAACAAGGCTTCTTATTAAAAAAACAACTGGATGGATTTTTTCAGAGTATGTTTGGAATAGTAGTCAAACTGAAGCATTCCTAGATAATTCAGGTAGTAACATAAATATAGAGTGGTTAGAAGAAGGAGTTGCTAAATCAAATAATTACAGAATTCCTTCAGAATCTGAGTGTTTAACTTGCCATAAAAAAAGTAACATATCAACACCAATTGGTGTAAAGCCACAAAATTTAAATTTCACATACAGTTATTCTTCTGGAACAGTAAATCAATTACAAAAATTAATTCAAGAAGGTTATTTAAATAATACGGACCTAAGCTCAATTAATTCTGTTATAGATTGGAAAGATCTAAGTCAACCATTAGAATTAAGAGCAAGATCTTATTTAGATATAAACTGTGCACATTGCCACTCGGACAATACACATTGTTCTTATAGGCCTATTAGGTTATCATTTAAAGATACAGAAACTTCAGAAGATAACATTGGAATTTGTGTAATTCCAGATGAAGATATTAATAGTACATTAACACATGTGGTTTCTCCTGGAAGACCAGAAAGATCTGTAATGTCTTTTAGAATGAATTCCATAAACGAAAGTACAAGAATGCCTTTAATAGGTAGAAATTTAGTAGATGATAAAGCTGTTACTTTAATCAATGATTGGATTGATGAATTAACTCAAGTTTGTAATTAATAATTAACACCTATTAAACTATGAAAAAAATCACATTAATAATTATTTTACTATTTGTTGTAATAGTAGAAGCACAAAACACATGTAACACAGCAGTTGCAGTCTTGTCAGGAATTACCACAGTCGCAACTATAGATGGTACAGATGGTGTAACTTTAGCTTGTTCAGGAACTGGAAATGCAACCGCTGCAGAATGGTTTACTTATACACCAACAAATAATTATACAGTTACAATTACTACAGATTTACCTATAAATACAGGACAAGACACAAGATTTCATGTGTATACTGGTTCTTGTGGTTCATTAATTTGTCATTCTGGAGATGATGACTCTGGAGCAGGATTTTTATCTACAGCAACCTTTAACGCTTTAAGTGGAGTAACTTATTATATAGCTTTTGATAATAGATGGGAATCTAACGGGTTTGATTTTCAACTAACTGAAGCTGTATATGTGCCGCCATTGGTTTCATTTATCACAACGCCAATAGCATCTACAGGAAGTTATAGAAATTGTGTTGTAGATATGAATGGTGATTATTTAGATGATATTGTAGCTGTAAGTGCAACGAATATAAATATTAACTACCAACAACCTTCAGGCGTTTTTACAGTTGAAAATTATACAACAGATAATGCAGATTATTTACCAAGCTGGAGTATAGCGGCAGGAGATATTAATGATGATGGATATAATGATTTAATGTATGGATCTGGTAGTGGAGTCACTTTCATGAAAGCAAATGGAGACGGAACAGGTTATTTAGAAGTTTCTGGTCCAGAGTATGTTTTTTCACAAAGAACAAATTTTGTAGATATTAATAACGACGGAGATTTAGATGCTTTTGTTTGTCATGATGTTGGACCTAACCAATTTTATTTAAATGATGGTTCTGGAAATTTAACACATAATCAAGGTGGTTTAGGAGACGCTCCAAGTGGTGGAAATTATGCTTCTCTATGGACAGATTATGATAATGATGGTGATATAGATTTGTTTATATCTAAATGTAATGGTGGTGGAGCAGCAGCATCTGCAAGATTTAATGAATTATTTCAGAATGATGGAAATGGGAACTATACAGACGTAAGTGTAGCCTCTGGCTTATATGATCCAATTCAAACTTGGTCATCAGCATGGGGAGATTATGATAATGATGGTTGGATGGATGTTTTTGTTGGAGCAAGTTCTTTTATAGATGGTTCTCATAAATTGATGCATAATAATCAGGATGGAACTTTTACAGATATTACTGCTGGTACAGGAATAGGTGCGTTTTTAGATACAGGAATAGAACATATAACTCATGATTTTAATAATGATGGTTATTTAGATGTTTTTTCAGCAGGAAATAAAATGCTAATTAATAATCAGGATTTAACTTTTACAGAAACAACAGTAGGGTTTTCTGTTGGAGCTGTTGGAGATTTAAATAACGATGGCTTTTTAGATGTTTTTAATTCAAATGGTAATTGGTATAGAAATGAAGGGAACTCTAACAATTGGATTAAAATAAATACAATTGGAGATATTAGTAATCCAACAGGAAGTAATTTAAATGGTATTGGAACAAGAATTGAAATTGTAAGTGCACTTGGAACTCAAATAAGAGAAGTTAGATCCGGAGACGGATTTAGACATATGAGCTCTTTAACAGCTCATTTTGGCTTAGGTTCGGACACATCAATAACTCAAATAACAATAAATTGGCCTTCAGGTATAGTAGATGTTATTAATAACCCAACAATCAATTCAACAATAAATGTAACTGAAGGACAAACCTTAAGTGTAAATGGTTTTTTATCTGAAGATATATTGATTTACCCAAACCCTTCCAAAGATTACATTTATTTTAAAAACATAGATTTACAAGAAGGAACACTGCTAATTCATAATATAAATGGTCAACGCATTTTTAATTTTAAATCAGTTGAAAACAAGGTTAATATAAGAGCCTTACAATCAGGGACATATATTTTATCGTTTCAAAAAGAACAGCGTTTATATCAAAAGAAATTTATCAAAAAATAATCAAATATGAAAACCTATATAGGTGTTTTAGGATTTGTACTTTTAATGTCTTGTGGAGCAACTAAAAATAGCTCCAATTCAAATATTCAAGAACAAAGCCTAGAATCACCAGTTGTAAAATATAATTTTAATTCTGAGAATCTTATAACTAATATTAAAACATTATCAGATGATAGTTTTACAGGAAGAAGAACAGGAACAGCTGGAGCACTAAAAACAAAAAACTATTTAATAAAAGCATTAAAAGAACAAAAGGTGTTACCTCTTTTTGAGTCTTTTGAGCAACCTTTTAGCTTTGTAGCAAGAGGCAAAGAGTATAAAGCAATAAATGTAATTGGTTTTATTAAAGGGACATCTACAGGTAAAAAAACTATTGTAATTTCTGCTCATTATGATCATGAAGGTGTAAAAAGCGGTAAAATTTATAATGGCGCAGACGATAATGCATCTGGAACATCAGCACTACTAGCTTTTGCAGAATATTTTAAAACTAATCCACCAAAAAACAATGTTATTTTAGCAGCTTTTGATGGTGAAGAATTAGGATTGCAAGGTGCTAAATATTTTGTAAACAATTTAATTATCCCAAAACAAAATATAGTTGTAAACCTTAATATGGATATGATTAGTAGAAGTGATGATAATGAGTTGTTTGCAGTTGGAACAAGATATAATGAAGCTTTTAAAAACATAGTAGAAAACCATAAACAGATTGGTGAGGTTAAGTTAATTCGTGCACATGAAGGATTGGGTTCTGGAGATAATTGGACATATTCTAGCGACCATGCAGAGTTTTTTAAAGCAGATATTCCATTTATTTACTTTGGAGTAGCAGATCATGAAGATTATCACAAACCTACAGACGATTTTGATAAAATAGACCAACTATTTTTTAAAAATGCAGTTCAAACCGTATTCAATATTTTTAAAGAAATAGATCAACTTTAAGTATTGGTTGCTTTTAAATTCTCACTCATTTTCAATGTCTCCATCATTAACTTACTATCAAAATAATTTAATAACTTTAAAAGTTAAATTATCTAAAAATAAAAAAGATTTATTAGCTCTAAGTTTAACACGATTAATGGTGTTTTTAGCCACTTGTTTAGGATTATACTTTACATATAAGACTATTACAATAGCTATTGGAATTGGTTGCGTTGGATTAATTGTGTTTTTATATTTACTACATAAATACACGACTTTAAAAACGATAAGAAATTATAATAAAGCATTATTAACTATAAATAATAACGAAATAAGGCAATCAACAGGAGATTTTCTATATAAAGAACAAGGTTTAGAGTTTCAAGATCCAAAACATGAATATTGTTTAGATATAGACTTATTTGGTAGAGGCTCTTTTTTTCAAAATTTAGACAGGTCACAAACTCTAGAAGGTAAAACCTATTTAGCAGATTTGCTTAAAGCTAATCAAATTTCTAATATAGAAATACGTCAAGAAGGAATTAAAGAATTAGCAGACAAAACTAAATTTAGACAACATTATCAAGCTACTGCAAGCCTAATAAAAGCAGAAGTTAAAATTGCTACGATTTTAAAATGGTTGACAACTTATAAACCATTTCTACCAAAATATAGTGTTGGTTTTGCTTATGGATTTTCAATTGTTTCATTGATGTTATTAGCTTTAACAATATTTAAAATTTTATCAGCAGCTTATTTTGGGTACTGGTTATTTGTAGGTTTAGCCCTATCTGGTCGTTTTGTTAAAAAAATATCTGCCTTATCAGAACATACATCTAAAATAAAAGATACATTTAAGCAGTATGCAACATTATTAGATGCTATAGAAAATGAAACATTTAGTTCAAAGGCATTAATAGAAAAGCAAGATTTAATTAATTCTGAAGAAGAAAAAGCATCAGAAATTTTCAAAACATTTTCAAAACATTTAGATGCTTTAGACAACAGAAATAATTTAATAGGCGCCATTTTTGGAAATGGATATTTTCTATTAGATATTAAAAATGCTTTTTTAATAGAAAAATGGATAAAGCAACATAAAAGTATTGTTGAAAACTGGTTTAGTGTTATTTCCTTTTTTGATGCTTATCAGAGTTTTGGGACTTATGTTTTTAATAATCAAGATTTAGTGTTTCCAAAAATATCGAATCAAAACAATACCATTAAAGCAACAAATTTAGGTCATCCATTACTACATAAAGAAAAAAGAATTTGTAGTGATGTTTTAATAGAAAACAATCAGTTTTTTATCGTTACAGGTGCAAATATGGCGGGGAAAAGTACATTTTTAAGAACCATTTCTCTGCATATTGTAATGGCAAATGTTGGTTTGCCTGTTTGTGCAACAGAAAGTTCTTATGGGCCTACAAAATTGATTACAAGTATGCGTACAACAGATAACTTAACAGATGATAGCTCTTATTTTTTTAGTGAATTAACGCGTTTAAAATTTATAGTAGATTCTATTAAGAATGAATGTTATTTTATTATTCTAGATGAAATTTTAAAAGGAACAAATAGTAAGGATAAAGCGGAAGGTTCTAAAAAGTTTGTAAAGAAACTAGTATCAAGTAACGCTAACGGAATTATTGCAACACACGATTTGAGTTTATGCGAAATTGAAGCAGAATTACCAGAGGTGAAAAATTATTATTTTGATGCTTTTATAGAAAACGATGAGTTGTCTTTTGATTATAAGTTTAAAAAAGGAGTTTGTCAAAACATGAATGCTAGTTTCTTACTTAAGAAAATGGATATAGTATAACCACTATCTAAACATAAAAAAAGCATCAAATCCTTATAAAGGTTTGATGCTTTTTTATTTTCACAAAGTGTAACTGGTTTATTTTCTTCGTTTTTTAGTTCTTTTTTTAGACTTAGGTTTTTGAGAATCTTTTTTAACCTCTTTTTTAGGATGTACTAAAGTCATTTCATCTATTAAGTGCGTTGCCCCAGCATATTTATCTACTATAAAAAGTACATATCTTACATCTACCATAATGTTACGGCAAATTTCTGGATCGTAGTTCATATCACTCATTGTTCCTTCCCAAACTCTGTCAAAATTTAAACCAACTAAATTTCCGTTAGCATCTATTGCAGGACTTCCAGAATTTCCACCAGTAGTATGATTAGTCCCTAAAAAACAAACAGGTACTTTTCCGTTTTTATCGGCATAATCTCCATAATCTTTAGCATCGTATAAGTCACGTAGTTTTTGCGGCACATCAAACTCATAATCACCAGGTACATACTTTTCAATAACACCATCTAAATAACTAACAGGTTCGTAATAAACTGCATCTCTTGGAGAATAACCTCTTACTTGTCCGTAAGTAACACGTAACGTACTATTAGCATCTGGGAAATAACGTGCATTAGGTAAAGCTTCCATTAATGCGGTCATATACTTTTTTTGTAAAGCTGTAATTGGTGCGTTTTTAGCCATATAATCAGCATTTATAGTATTGTAGAACTCAGCAATCATTGGTTTTGAATAAGCGTAAGCTGTATCGTTATTTAAAGCTTCAATAATATCTTCTTTACTACCATTTATTAGTTTTAAAGCACTATCTAAATTGGTTAAAGCAGATGTATTGTAAACTGTTGCATCTACATTTTTTGGTTGATAAAATGGCATTACGTTTTCAAAAACACCTTTATCTACAGCTGCATTATAGTTTTTATGGATATTTTTTAAAGTGTTTTCTAAACTAGCTTTAGCTTTATCAAATGTTTCTGGTCGAGCAGTAATAGTTTGTTCAAATTGGTAAGCTCTAAAAGTCATTTGCATTAACTCATTAGTCACTAAAAAGACTTCAATAAAGTTTCTTCGTTTAATATTTATAGGTCCAAAATCTTTATAAAGTTTGTCGAATTCCGGCAAAATCGCACCATACTTTTCTTCTAATCCTTTTTCTTTTAAAGCCTTAGTGAATTTAGCTTCAAATGCTTTACGTTCTGCAATAGCATTACTTTTTTGGATTCCTAAATTTTCTCCAATCCATTTTTTCCAAGCGTTTGCAATTCTAGCTTGTTTAGAAGAATATTTAATACGAACATCATCACTAGATTTCATATTAGCATCAATCACTTTTAAAGCAGCTTCTCTAATAGCAATATTTGTAGGATTGTATTCTTTAGTAATATGCTCAATTGCTGCTGCAGGTAAATATTCGTCTGTTCTTCCTGGAAAACCAAAAACCATAGTAAAATCACCTTCTTCAATACCATCTAACGAAATTGGTAAATGATGTTTTGGAATAAAAGGCACATTGTCTTTACTGTACTCTGCAGGTCTATTGTTTTTATCTGCGTAAATTCTAAACATAGAAAAATCTCCAGTATGTCTTGGAAAAACCCAATTATCTGTGTCACTTCCAAATTTACCAATACTTGTAGGCGGAGCTCCAACTAATCTAATGTCGTTGTAACGTTCTGTTACAAATAGGAAGAATTGATTACCATTGTAAAATGACTTTACTTTAGTGTCTTGCCAAGCTTCTTTAGTTACTGTTTTTTGTAAAGCATTGCTGTTTTTTGTTATAAGCGATTGTTTATCTTCTTCTGTCATAGAGTCGGAAATGCCTTCAAAAACTTTAGTAGTTACATCTTCTATTCTAACAATAAACTCAACATATAAATCTTCGTTAGGTAATTCTTCGTCTAAAGACATTGCCCAAAAACCATCTTTTAAATAATCGTTTTCAAGTGAAGAATGTGATTGTATTTCACCATAACCACAATGATGGTTAGTTAATAGTAGACCTTTGTCCGAAATAATCTCTGCAGTACAACCACCATTAAAATGAACAATAGCGTCTTTTAGACTAGAATTGTTAACATCGTAAATGTCTTTAGCAGTCATTTTGCTTCCTAAAGCAGTCATTTCTGTTTCGTTCATACCTTCCAGTAAAGAAGGAATCCACATTCCACCTTGTTGTGCGGTAGCTTGAATGGTAATAAAAAGTAAAAGGAATTTAAAAAATCTCATCGTTAAAATATTTGTTTGCTATAAAGATAAAAAACCCAATTAACAATTATATTAATTTATTACATTAGTATTAAAATTAACATCATATTAATGACTTCTTTTTTAAAAATAGCATTAGTTCAGTCAAACTTAGTTTGGGAAAACACACTACAAAATCGTCTTAATTTTACAGCTAAAATTGAATCACTTTCCGGTAAAGCAGATCTTGTAGTTTTACCAGAGCTGTTTACTTCTGGATTTACTATGCAACCAGAAAATATTGCAGAAACAATGAATGGGGAAACCATAAATTGGTTAAAAGAATTAACAAAAAAATTCAACTTGGCAATAACCGGAAGTTTGGTTATTAAAATTGACAATACATATAGGAATAGATTAATATTTGTAAAACCAAGTGGTGATTTACAGTTTTACGATAAAAGTCACAGTTTTTCTTTAGCAGGAGAAGACAAAGTTTATACTTCTGGGAATAAAAAGTTAATTATAGATTATAAAGGCTTTAAAATCTGCCCTTTAATTTGCTACGATTTACGTTTTCCAGTTTTTTCAAGAAATAAAGAGAATTACGATGTTTTACTTTATGTAGCCAATTGGCCTAAACAACGAATTGAAGCCTGGAAAACACTTTTAAAAGCTCGTGCAATAGAAAACATGAGTTATTGTGTTGGTGTAAATAGAGTAGGATTAGATGCTAATAATTATGAGTATTCTGGAGATTCTGCTGCTTATAATGTTTTAGGTGAAAAAGAATCTAATTTAGAAGCTTATAAAGAAGGAATAGATATAATAGCTATATCTAAAAACCATATAAGAGAAGCAAGACAAAAATTAAGTTTTCTAAACGATATGGATAATTTTGAGTTACGTTTAGATTAATCTAGAGTGAATTCAATAATTTCATCCCAATTTGCTCTAACTTCTATTTCTTTTTTAGCGTAACTTACGCGTTCTGGCTGTTCTTGTTTTAAATAATTACCGGTATCGTAAATACCATTTTTATTAGTGTCAAAAAGCACTCTTAAATAATAAATTCCTGGATCAGTATTAAGGAACTCGATAGGTTGTTTTTTATTTTTGATATAATGGCTGTATTTAACAACATTATCTTTATCTACTAGTTGTACAAACAAGGGAAAGGTTGCATTTTTTAAATCTACTTTTTTATTTCCATAACTAGAAAGTTTTCTTGTAGAAACTTTAAACTGTAATGTGTCGTTAGTGTTTCCAAAAAAATCTGTTAACGCTTTAGGTAATAAATCTAAGGTGTATTTGTTGTCTTCGGTTTTGTTAAAAGTAAAATCATAGGTATTTTCCAACTTGTTTAACTTTACTTTATAATCAACTTTTATAGAATCTTTATCTATTAATTTAATAAAGCGTTTTTTTATTGAAGTTAATGGGATATTTGCATTTAATCTAAAGGATTCATCTAAACCAATTTTTCCTTTATTCAAACTTATTATTTTTAAACTATCACGTCTATTGTCTTTAAGTCTAACTGTAAATGTGTCTATTTGTTTAGAATTAGACACATTAAAAATTAAAGAATCTTGTTCTAATTTAGGTTTGTAAAAGTAATTTAAACTATCAGTTTCAAATTGTTTAATTGTTACAGATTTAAAATCTTTTGGTGTTTCAGAAAGGTTTTCAATTTTAAAATTAGTGTAGTCTCCCTCAAAACCAAATGCTATTTTTTCTCCAGAAACTAGCCTTGGTTTTAAAGCTTTATCATCAATTGTTTCTTTAAATAATTTAATGTCGTAAAACGCAGAGTCTTGTCCTACGGTAATAAAATCTTCAACAAATCCAATCTTGTCGGTTTTTTGTTGGAATTTTTGATCTTCGTTATCATCTTTAATTGCAACTAACTTATAAGTACCAGCTTTTACGTTTTCTAATGTAAAATTAGTGGTGCTGTCTTGTGTATTAGTCATATACCTAGGCTTTTTTAAATAGACCACAGAATCTGTATATGTGCTATCTCTTTCGTATAAATTAACTATTACAAAAGATTCTATTTTCCTATCTAAAGCTTCACTAATTTTTCCGTGCACCTTTAAGGAATCTATATAGGTTCCTGTAGAAAACACATATTTAAAAAACGGAAAAGGATTTTCTTCATTATTATCTACAATGCTATTTCCAAAATTAAAACTATAGGTTGTGTTTTTTTCTAACTTACTTTTTAGTTTAATTTTAATGTATTTATTTGCTGTACTTAAAGGTGTTATTTCTGGCTCAATTTCCATTGGTGGAGAAATAATTAATTGTTTACTAAGGTTTTTAATTTTAACGTATTCATCAAAGTAAATTCTTATTTCTTCACCTGTAAAATTTAGACTAAAATTTTCCGGCTCAGATTTTATTATTTTTGGTGGCAAAACATCTTTATCGCCACCAGATGGGTTTCCTCTATTGGCACAATTTAAAGTAATAACAAGAATAATTACTAAAAATAGAGTATTATAAATACGTGTTTTCATAAACCTAAACTAAATTCTAAAACAAAGAAACAACTTATTTAGCTTTTAACGAAAAACAACTTATGCTATTGCCATAACCGCAATACTAATTTTAATATTTTGTGCTTTGTTTAGTTCCGTAATACAGTTTTCTAAAGTCGAGCCAGTAGTTATAATGTCGTCTACCAATAAAATGTGTTTACCTTTAATAAGGTCTAAGTTTTGCGTAGTAAACAATTCCTCTTTTAATTGCCAACGTTCTAAACGTGTTTTTTTAACTTGAGAAGATGTATTTATTGTTTTTACAAGTACATTTTCTAAATAATTGCATTTTAAATGATTAGCAATTGATTTCCCAAAACCTTCAACTTGATTGTAGCCTCTTTTTTTTAATTTTTTATAATGTAGTGGAACAGGAATAACTACATCTATAGCCTCATAAGCTTTACAGTTAGATAATTCTGAACCTAACCAATTACCAAGAAAATTACTTATTTCTGGTTGGTTTTTATATTTTAACTGATGTATTAATTGTTGAACAATACTTTTCTTTTCAAAATAAAATAATGAAGTAGCATTTACTATTTCTGCTCTACCATATAATGCTTTATGCACTAAATTAATTGTCTTATTATAATGAAAATTAGTAACAGGTAAATGGTGCCTGCAATTTGTACAAATAGTAAGTTCGTTATCTAAAAGTGGTTGAATACAAGCTAAGCAAACTTCTGGAAAAAATAAATTAAAAAGCGCTTTAAGCATATATTTCTATTGAAGAGTTTCTTCAATTTACTAAAAAAAAGATAAATGTGTTTTTAGCGACATAATTATTAAACATTTTAAGTTTAGATTTTAAACGTTTATCATTCTAAAAAAGAACATTAATAAAAATGGTTTTTATATTTTTGCAATATGGCAAATCAAGACGATCAATTTAAAAAAGTAATCTCTCACGCAAAAGAGTATGGTTATATTTTTCAAAGTAGTGAAATTTACGATGGATTAAGTGCGGTATACGATTACGCACAAAATGGAGTAGAATTAAAAAAGAATATTCGCGATTATTGGTGGAAAGCAATGGTGCAATTAAACGATAATATTGTCGGTTTAGATTCATCTATTTTTATGCATCCAAAAACGTGGAAAGCTTCTGGACATGTAGATGCGTTTTCGGATCCTTTAATAGATAATAAAGATTCTAAAAAACGTTACAGAGCAGATGTTTTGGTAGAAGACTACTGTGCTAAAATTGAAGGTAAAATTGAAAAAGAAGTTAAAAAAGCGGAGAAACGTTTTGGAGACGCTTTTAATAAAGAAGAATTTGTAGCAACTAACGGAAGAGTTAAAGGTTATCAAGATAAAATTGATGCTATTTTAAAGCGCCTAGGCGAGTCTTTAACTAATGAAGATTTAGCAGGTGTAAAAGCTTTAATAGAAGAATTAGAAATTGCTTGTCCGCTTTCTGGAAGTAAAAACTGGACAGATGTTAAGCAGTTTAACTTAATGTTTGGAACTAAATTAGGTGCAAGTGCAGAATCTGCAATGGACTTATA
>NZ_JBELDZ010000071.1:0-12076 GCF_042094015.1 Aurantibacter sp.
GCTGAAGGAATTTTAATAAATTCTGGATTTAATGATGCTATTTCTTTAGCTGAAGTTACATCCCAAACAGATGTAGAATATACCACATCTAAGTCTTCGCAAAATGTTTTTAATTCTTGATGCTGTTCTACACTAAATTCTAAAAATTCTCTGTGCGCGCCATAAGTATCTCCATAAGAATTTATTGGATTTGGATGCTCAGCATTATATTGCTCTTCTGTTAATAGTTCTTTATTGTGTCGTTTTTGAAACTTTACTGCATCTACATTACAAAATATTTTTGAAACTTTTATTAATTCTTTAGCTGTCTCCATATTTCCTTTATGGTTACAACCTATTTCTGCAATTACATATGGTTTTTTGATATCCATTTATTTTAAAATCTTTTATTGTATGTTTTTATAAATTCGCAAGCTTCACGAATAGCTCCATTTGCTGAATCTTTAGATAAGACTACATCTGCATTTAGTTTTACTATTGCTGTTGCGTTATTTGGTGCAAAAGACCAACCAACTGTACAGATATTAGCTAAATCGTTTACATCATCGCCAATATATGCAAAATTGCTTAAAGGTAATCCTTGATCTTTAGCTATTTTGTTCAATAATGTAAATTTATCTTTTACTCCTAAATATGTGTCTTTTATCTGTAGTTTTTGCATACGCTTTGCTACTAATTCGGAATTTTCGCTAGTCATAATAATAACATTTATTCCAAACTGTCTTAAAATCTCTAAGCCCATACCATCACGCATATCAAAACGTTTGGTATGTTCTCCTTCTTTAGTATAAGTTATACTTCCATCTGTAAAAACACCATCTACATCTAGCACAAAATGTGTTATTTTTGAAGCTTGCTTTTGACGTTGCTGTCTATCTATTAATAGTTGTTCTATAGCAATCCAATCTGACTCAGAATCTATTTCTAATAAAGCATCTTCTGGCATTTTCACAATTCCAACCTTATCTCCTAGCCTATTCTGTTTTTCTTTTAAAACTGATTTAATACAAGTATAAACCGCACCATTCTCTACTAATAAACCATTAAAATCTTGACGCCTTGGTCTATTTTTATAATCGTAATTTATTGGTGTTCCATCTTCATTCCATAAAAAACGATGTGTATTAACTACACTTACCGTAGAATCAAATCCTTGATTTAATTTTTCTAAACTCTTATTTATAGTCTCTGAAGTTGTAAAAGGTGATGTTGCTTGTAACAAACAAAACACATCAAAATTATAGTCTATACTTTCTGCGTATGCTAACATTGCAGATTCTGTAGATGCTGAATCTGTTGCAGTAACTTCTGTTCTTTCTACCACTTTAATTTTTGTGGTGTAATGGTATTCTTTATTAATAAAATTAATAATATCCTTATCATCTGTATAAACAACAACCTCATCTAAATCTGAAAAATAGGCCGCTCCTAAAACCCAAGTAAATAATGGTCTACCAACCATTTTTCGTTTGTTTTTTCCAGGAATTCCTTTTGACCCTTTTCGTAAAGGGATAAAACCAATTTTTTTCATTTCTAGTTTTTTTGATTACATTATTAAAGCTAAAATACGTTAATAAATCTTTTACTTTAAAATTTTTTATTTTTCTAGTCTAAAAATTGAATTTATATTCTAAACACACAACTCAATTAACTAGTATTGCAAAGGTTTTAATTGGTTTCTTTTTACAATTGTTTCTTGTTTTACTGTGTTTCTGTATTTAAACAAAGAGAATATAAAAAATAGCGTAGAAAAAACAATTTTAACGTAAGACTTAAAATATCTTGGATCCTTAATTGCGTATTTCTTAAAATTATGAAATAATGTTTTAGCTATTTTATAAATAGGATTTGGATAGTAAACAAGATAATAACGTATGGTATTACGCAATTGATTCTCAAACCTAAAATAATTTCTTCCTCGTTTTTTTCTAGCTTCAACATCTATCCTATGATTAACTTTTAATTCTGGATAATATAATATATCGTATTGGTTATTTAAAACCTCTAATGCTACAGCAGATTCCTCACCGTAAATATTCATCCAAACAGGAAATCCTTTAATTTTTTTATACACTTCGTTTTTTATAGCAAAACCACAACCAATAAAATCATTAGTAATATAAGCATCAGCTTCCTTAGAATGCTCTAAGGCTGTATCATCTGAGTTAAACAAACCACGCACTTCCTGAAATGCTATAATTCCAACCTTAGTATTATTGGCAAATGTAGCTTTAAGCTGATTAATAAAGTCTTCACTAATAGGATGCGCGTCATCATCTAAACCAACCAAAATTGTTCCTTTTGCTTTTTTATAAAGTATTGCTCTAGCTGGAGAAGCACTTACACTTTTATTAGAAAACGTCCAATGTACCCAGTTAAACTCTTTAATTAAAGACTTTGTTTCCTGACAACCATCTATATAAACTAAAACTTCAGATTTTTCATCTTCACCAATAAGTGTTTTCAACTTACTTAATGTAACTCTTAAATCATCTGCGCGTTGTCTTGTAACAATTAAAAAAGAAATATCCATACTTTAACTATTCAAAATAGAAATATATAATTGCTCTATTTTACTTTGCAATTTACTGCGATTATAGTTTTTTTCCATATAATTCACATTATATTCTTGCGAAATTAATCTTAAGTCTTTGGCTTTAATTGCTTTTTCTATATGATTTTGAATCTCTAATTCGTCTAAAGGGTTTTTAATTAAAAAACCATTTTTATTATGAGTAATAACTTCTTCTGTAACTCTACCTGGATTTGATTGTATTGGAAAACTTCCCATAGCCATTGCTTCTAATAATGCATTAGGCATACCATCAGAAGTGCTATTTGCTATATGTAATACACTTTTACCCATTAATTCCAAAAGCACGTTGTTTTTTATAAATTTATATCGTGAGTGAATAATTATATTCAAATTGTTTAATTTAACAGAGGACTTAATATAATCTATTACAGAATTATCTGCGCTATAAACAATAATTTGATATGAGTTTAGCATCTCTAATTTAATAAGCTCTATTGCTTTTAAAACTTTTATTGCTTGTCCAACTCCATCATTATACCCCTTTATTAAAAGAACTGTTCTATCAACTGTAGAAGTTATTTTATTTATGTCAATTTGTAATCCTCCATTTCCAGGAAAAACACCTAAAAACACATTTTTAAAACCTAGTTTTGTAGCGTTGGCAAAGTCTCTTTTACAATCTGTTATTAAATAATCTGCTCTATTTAAAAAAGAAGTTGCGCTGTTTTCTGAAATACCAAGTTTTTTATAATTAAACAAATCGCTTCCCCAAGAAGAGTAAATTACTGGAATATTATTTTTAGAAATAATTGGCAAAATAGGCAAGCCAGACAACTGCATTTCAAAGCAATGAATAATATCTGGTTGTACTTCTTTTAAAATATTATTAAAAGTTTTGGTAGAATTATTAGTATTTATTTTTTGAATAGCTTTGTGTAAAACTGGAACGTGTTTTTTTATTGCCACTCTAAATGGATAATCCCATTTTAATTTCCAGCCTTTAAATTGCTTTACCCAATCTATTTTTTTAGATCTAGAACCACCATCAGAAATATCAAACCAGAAAACTTCAAAACCAGAAGTTTCTAATTGATTTACCCATTGAAAAAAATGGTGATTAGGTATCGCAACCATAAGTATTTTCATAGTTTTACCTTAATAGTATTAATTTTAGTAAATATAAATTAGTTTTAAGATAATCTAATTTTGAAAAAGTATCCATTTTATAAATAAACTTCAAATATGCCTTATGATTTTTGATTTCTTTAATCCTATTACTAAAAGATGGTTCTTTTTTTAAAGCCCCATAAAAAGTCCAAAGTGCTTTCTTAGAAATTATTTGTTTGTACAACCTATCTTCCCAAACTGAGGTGTCATGCGCTAATTTTAAACATTGATAGCGGTAATAAAAAATATCAAATAGTTTTTTAGGCGTTATGTTTTTAATAGCACTAATTTGGTCTTCTTCACTATTACCACTTCGTATTACTGCTAATTCTTTATTTAAAACTTTTAATTTTGGTTTTAAAGCTAACATTCTTATATGAAACTCATTGTCTTGATAACGCTGTATTTTTTCGTTAAAAAGCGGTAATTCTTTTAAAAACACTTTTTTCCATAAAAAGCTACAAGTTTGTATTTCTATGCGCTCTAAAGCATAATCTTTAAAAAGGCTATCTATTGTTTCAAATTCAAATTTTGAAGTCCTAAATTTAGAAAAAGTGGCATCGCCATATTTATTTCTACTTAAAACAGCTTCTAAACTTACATCTTCTAATAATAGATTTAATTTTAACTCTAGAAACTGTGGCAACATTATATCGTCGCTATCAAACCAATTTACATAAACGCCTTTTGCTAGAGAAAACGCGTAATTCCTGCAGCTATTTGCGCCTTTTAATAAATTACTTGGTCTTTTAAAACACTTAAACCTGTTATCTTTTTTTATGTACTCATTAACAACATCTATTGTGTTATCTGTACTTCCATCATCTACCAAAATACATTCCCAATTTAAATAGGATTGTTCCAATATAGAATCCAAAGTTGTTGGTAACACTTTAGCTCTATTATAAACAGGTATAAGTATTGATATTAATGGTTTAGACATTTTAACTATTTCTTATTAATTCTAAATATAGTTGGCTAATTATATTGTTTGAATATTTTAATGTGTACTCTGCTCTTATATTATCTTGGATAGCAATAATTTCTTCCTTAGACAATTTATTTAATTTTTGTAAAACTTCAAGTAATGATTTTTCATTGTTAATGTCAAACCAAAAATTGTTAGTAGTATTATATAATCTTTCCATCATTGCTCCAACTTTTGTTGAAACTACAATTTTACCCGCAGCCATAGCTTCTATTCCTACTAATGGACCAGCTTCTTCCAAAGATGGTATTACTAAAACATCTATTTTATCAAAAAAACTAACAATTTCAGAGCCAGATAACTCTCCAATATAATTTATGTTACTGTTTTTATTATTCAATAATTCAACATCTTCTTTATATGGTCCTTTTCCTGCAACAATTAACTCTAAATCTGTCTTTACAAAAACATTAAGCAACCCTAAAACACCTTTTTCTTTTGCTAATCTACCTAAATAACCAAAAACTAATTTAGTTTCACTACTTCTTGTTTTTAGCTTTAATAGTTCCGTCTCATACAACGTAGTTTGATCAATTATCAAATTATTGTATTTAAAACTGTTTAAAGCTGTTAAATTAGATTTTGAATGTACTAAAACTGAACTAACTTTAGAAAGCAAAGGTTCTATTTTTATAGGCACACTAAGGATAGTTCCTGTTGTTCTAATAATTAACGGCTTATTATTTAGATTACAAATTTCTATTATTTCTTTGAGCCATTTAGAACTTAATTCGCCAGTAAAAATTACTTTATCATATTTTTTAATTTCTCTCTTAATTAACTTCAAGGTTAATCTATTGAAGGAAATATATTTTTTAGTCAGTTTATTCTTAACAAATGAATACGACGGTTCTTTTCTTGAATTTAGATGTTTAGATATTAAACTAGAAAATTTTATTAGAAAATTATTTTTAAACAAAGACTTCTCAATACTATTCCATTTAAAATTAACATAATCTATTAAAGCTGAAGAATTGTTAGTTATTGGAACAATAGAAAACAAGGTAATTTGATAGTTTTTTATTAATGCAGTTGCAATATTTTTAACCTCAATCTCTCTACCGCCAAAATCGCTTACAGGTCCAATAATTAATACTTTTTCAAGTTTACTCATAACAATTTATGAATTGCTATTTTTATTTGTAAAAAAAAGTAACATTTTAATTACAATTAAAAGTATTTTTTTTGATAAATACGATTTTTTCAACTTTAAAACCTTTTGAATTAAATCTGAATTATGCTCTACTTTTAGCTTATGAGCTTTAACATAATCTTTATAAATTAATTTTGGAATTAATTCTTTTAAGACAGCTGTTCTCTCTTGCTCTCTTTTATCAACGTTTAAACTACTAACACCTAATAAATTAAATCGTGAGATTGTTACATCTATATGTTTTGCAAGTATATTATTTAAACCTATTGTTATTAAAAAAAATTTCCAGTCTGATACTATTTTAAGAGATTCGTCATAAAAACCGTAAGTATTAAAAAGTGTTTTCTTTATAAATGTAGCAGGATGATTTAAAGTTGAAAAAAATAAAGTTTCTAATGTTATTTCTTTATCTAAAGGTCCAGAATCTAGAAGTGACTCTCCATTTTCTTTCTCAATAATTAAATTTCCATATACGATATCAAAATTTTCAAATTCTAAAATAGAGTTAGTAATAACTGTCTTAGACTCTAACATATCTCCACTATTAATAAACAAAACATAATCACCTTTAGCGGCTTTTATTCCTTTGTTCATAGCTTGATAAACTCCAGAATCTGGTTCGCTAACAAAATAACTAAATTGTGTCTTATATTTATTAATTACGTCTTTACTTCCATCTGTACTATTACCATCAATTATAATATGTTCAAAATCTAAGCTAGTTTGATTTTGAACGCTTTTAATGGTTTTCTCTAAACCAAACTTATCGTTATAATTTATTGTAATAATAGATACTAACACGCCTATTTATTTAAAAACTTTTGTGAATATACTTTAGAAATACCATCTTTTAAGTCAACTTGATGAGACCAACCTAAGCTTTCCACTAATGATACATCTAATAATTTACGAGGTGTTCCATCTGGCTTGTCTATATTCCAAATAATATCTCCATTAAATCCAACAATATCTTTAATTAGTTCTGCCAAATCTTTTATAGAAATATCTACACCTGTACCTACATTTACAGAAATATTTCCTGCGTAAGTACGCATTAAATGTAAACTAGCATCTGCCAAATCGTCTACATATAAAAATTCTCGCTTTGGAGAACCTGTACCCCAAACCTCAACATTTTTATTATTATTTAACTTCGCCTCATGAAACTTACGCAACAAAGCAGGTAAAACATGAGAGTTTTTTAAATCGTAATTATCGTTAGGTCCATAAAGGTTTGTTGGCATTACGGATATAAAATCGCAACCATATTGCCTATTATAATTTTCACATAATTTTACTCCAGCAATTTTAGCTATGGCATAAGGTTCGTTTGTTGGTTCTAAAACACCTGTTAACAAATAATCTTCTTTAATGGGTTGTTGGGAAAATTTAGGATAAATACATGAAGAGGCTAAAAACAAAAGTTTTTTAACACCATGTACATAACTTTGGTGTATAACATTATTTTGTATCATTAAATTCTCATACAAAAACTGACCTCTATAGGTATTATTAGCTTCTATGCCTCCAACTTTAGCAGCTGCTAAAAAAACATATTCTGGTTTTTCTTCACTAAAAAAAGCTTTCACAGCTTCTTGATTTGTTAAATCTAATTCTTTGGAGCTCTTGTAAATAAAATTAGAATATCCTTTAGCTGTTAAAGCTCTAAGAATTGCAGATCCAACCATACCATTATGACCAGCAACATATATTTTTGATTCTAATTCCATATTATTCTTTTCCTTTTGAAATACTAAACCCGTTTTCTTTTAAATATTGTTCTTTCTTAAATAACTTTAAGTCAGAATTCATCATATCTGTAATTAAATCTTGTAAGGTATGCTTTGGTTGCCAACCTAATTGTTTTTTACACTTAGACGCGTCTCCAATTAAAAGCTCTACTTCTGTAGGTCTGTAATATTCTGGATCTACTTTTACAACTATATCGCCTTTATTTAATTGATATTCTGGATTTGTACATGAAACAACTTTACCAACTTCATTTTCATTCTCTCCTTCAAATTTTAAAGTAATACCAACATGATTAAATGCCATTTTAATAAAATCACGTACTGTTGTAGTTACTCCTGTTGCAATTACATAATCTTCTGCAGTGTCTTGCTGTAACATTAACCACATAGCTTCCACATAATCTTTAGCATGACCCCAATCTCTTTTTGCATCTAAATTACCCATATATAACATATGTTGTAACCCTAATGCTATTTTAGAGGTTGCTCTGGTAATTTTTCTAGTTACAAAAGTTTCGCCTCTTAAAGGAGATTCATGATTAAATAAAATCCCATTACAAGCATACATATTATACGCTTCTCTATAGTTTACAGTTATCCAATAACCATACAATTTAGCTACTCCATAAGGACTTCTTGGATAAAAAGGTGTGGTTTCTTTTTGCGGAACAGCTTGTACTAAACCGTATAATTCTGAAGTTGAAGCTTGGTAAATTTTAGTTTTCTCTGTTAAACCTAATAAACGAACTGCTTCTAAAATTCTTAAAGTTCCTAATCCATCTATATTTGCAGTATATTCTGGTGTATCAAAACTCACTTTTACGTGACTCATAGCACCTAAGTTATAAATTTCGTCTGGTTGTACTTCTTGAATTATTCTTGTAATATTCATAGAATCACTTAAATCTCCGTAATGTAATTTAAATCTTACATTCTCTTCATGTGGGTCTTGATATAAATGATCTACTCTATCTGTATTTAATAATGAAGCTCTTCTTTTTATTCCATGAACAGCATAGCCTTTATCTAGAAGTAATTCTGCTAAATACGCACCATCTTGTCCTGTTATTCCTGTAATTAAGGCTGTTTTCATTTTACAACTTATTTATTCTTTTCTTTATAAACAAAGAAAGCTCTTTTTTTAAACTAGATTTGTTTACTGTCTTTTTAAAATCTCCTAAACTTATAAAATAATTAAAGGCTTTTGATTTATTTCCTTTATCAAATTTATAATTATGTTTTTTAAAATAGTCTTCTCCTAAATAATTTACATAACCACTAAGAAATTTATCAAATTTAAGATTTAATTTTTTATTCTTTTTTAAAACATTATTTTGATAAGGGTCTCCAAATTCACCTTTATACTTTATGTTCTTTGAAGTATCAAAAACCAAATCGTTAAAAGTTATTCCCAAATTTTCATATAATGTCTTTATTGTTTTGGTTTTATTGTCAACTAAATCTGTATAGTAAATATCTATAATATTAGGATTTCCTCTATGCCTTTCAAGAAACTCATCTATTACCAAAGGAGCATTGAGTATATCGTTTCGAAAATAATTTAATTTTTCTAAACTAATTATATCCCAAGTTTCTATCATAGATTTCACAACATCCAACGGATTACGTTTTAATATAATTATTTTACTTTCAGGAAAAAGTGTCACTAGATTATCTAAAATCTCCCAATACCTTGGTGTTTTATCTATAACAAATTTAAAATCACTAAATAATGGTTTATATAATTTCAAGGCCAATTCTCTAACTTCTAAATCAAAATCTAAATTTACTTTTTTTTGATAATGAACAAATGCTTGAGTTGCTAATTTATGGTCGTAAGTTGAATTTATTATAGCTTCTGGTTTAAACAAAGGTGCTAAAACTAGCATTAACCATGATTCACTAACTGTATTTGTTTGCTTATTATTACTTAAAATATTTTGCAAATACGTAGATCCAGACCTTGGTTGAGATGCTATAAAAATAAGGTTATCTACTTCCATTTATATGTTTTAAGTTTTTTAATTACTCTTTTTTTTGAAAAAGAAAAGCACTTTAAAATTAACCATTTCCCATGATTTAATTTCATAAGTAAAGGTATTTTTCTTTCAAAGAAATTATATTTTAGAAGTAAAATTAAGTTTGATAAATTAAACTTTAAGTTAATAATAATTTGCTCGTAAAAGTAATTCACTGTTTTTAAAACATCCTCTTCGTATTTATAATCATAAAAAACATTTGCTCTATCCCATATTTCGATCCAGTTTTTAAAATGTTGAACTGCAAATTTTCTTTGCCCCAACTCTTCTAATCCTGAAGTAGAAACTCCTTTCCCTGTTATTCTGTAAACGGCCATTTCTTCGTCAATAAAACCAAAATCCCCATGTTTACCTAATAAAAATGATAATGGAACATCTCCAAATGATACTTTATAAAACCAATCGGGGAAAAAATCTTCATTAATTATATTTCTAAACATTAGTGCTCGAGTTTTTACACGCATTTCGTTAGAAAAAATATTTTTAACTGTTGCAATTGAATTAGGAAAATAACCGTGTCCTTTCTTTGGGGCTTCAAATTCTAAATAAGTTCCATTTTCTTTTTTTGCTATTTTTTGCCAATGATGACAGGCAATTAAACTTTTATTAGATTCTAATAAATCTACTTGTTTTTGTAATTTTAATGGGTCTGACCAATAGTCATCTCCTTCTAGCATAGCTATATATTTACCATTTGCAGATTTAATATTTTCTAGCATATTAAACCTGCCTGTAGGATTACCATTCACATAAATAACATCTTTTCTAGAACGCAAAAACAACCGTATTATATCTGGATACTTTTCTGCATATTGTACACATAGTGCTCTTGTTCCATCCAAACTCTTATCTTCACCTAAAATGATTTCAAATGCAAAATTTGTTTGTTGCATTAAAATACTATCTAAACATTGACTTATATAACTTTCATGCTGATAAGTTTGAACACAAATTGAAACTAACGGCTCTTCAATTAGTTTTGAATTAATAGTTTCGGCCTTGTGCTTTTGAATAAAACAACTCATTATTTATATCCTTTTCCTTTAGTATAAAACATTAATTTTCCGAATAACTCTTTTGATAATTTTTGAATATTACCATTTTGAAAAGATTTAACCATTTTATCTTTATTTTGAACATCAATATTTAATTCTGTTATTAAACTTAAAGGATTTTTACAAAAATTTGAATATTTAATAATTGTTTTATTGTTAGAGTCAATATTTTCTAATTGTTTTTCTATACTATTATTGTTTTCAAAAACTTGTTCAATTACTTGCTCTTCCAGTGGTTTGTTTTTTAAATTTTGATAGTTTGGCGTTTTAAAAGAGTACCATTCGGTCTTATTACCAAAAAAGCTCTGCCTAGCTTGTAATAACGATTGTGCATTATAAATAATATCACGTTTTATATATATAAAGTGAACGTTTGGAATATACTTATATAAATCCAAAAGATTCCAATTTAAGTTCATTGCCTTCATTAAAATAGGCTTATTAGCAGCTACTTCTAATGCGTGTAATTCTTTTAAAAATGTACTCCAATCAACTCTGTTAATTTCATCTTTAGATAAAACTTGTAATTCTTTAAATAAAAAAAAACGATTCCAAAAATACCAAAATTCATGTGCCGCTTTCGGTCCTTTTGTTTTCCCTAAATCTGAGGAAAAATAATTTTCATTTCCTTTTTTTTGGAATATTTCACCTTTTTCATCAAAGTCTAGCAACGCTTGTTGTAATCTATATCCTATATATGGTGCATAATAAAAACGAGACAAAAAATTTGTGGGATAAAAAAAATAATCTGATTTAGCCAAATATTGATAAAGCAGAGTAGATCCGCTTCTTGCGCAACCAACAATTAAGTACACTTTTTTTTGGGGAGCTGAAAAGTTGCCTAAAACTGTCTTTTCTGACTTTCCTAATACTTTTTCAAGTTCTGGGAAAATATTTTCTAACTCTTGATGTTTTTTATGTTCTTTTTGTCTAGAAATATTATCCATTCTTTTTTTGAAGCTTTTTTATTAATGCGGTAACACGCTTTAGGTCTTTTAAACTATATCTATGATCTATTGGTAATGGCAAAAGTTCATTACTTAATTTACATTCAAACTCATATAAATCTTTATTTTCTCTGACTATTGTATCTTTCCAATAAGAAGGGATGAAAATTTTATTGCTATGTAATTTTGAAATATTGATTGGGTTTTCTAGGAGCAAAGGATAGCAGAAGCAATCTTCTTCGTTATCATTTATTTCAATGGTATTTATTTCATTAAATTCTTTTCTAAAAAAATTAAAATTCCTATTTCTAATAGTTTTGACTTTAGCAAAATCTACATTAGATAATAATTTTTCAGAAATAATAGAAATATTCTCAATTTTTGAATCTAAAACTTTTTCATATTCTGAAAATTCTGAAAAGGCTAAATCTTGAAGACCT
>NZ_JBELDZ010000072.1:0-12058 GCF_042094015.1 Aurantibacter sp.
GGCCCGTTCGTCTATCGGCTAGGACGCATGGTTTTCATCCATGTAAGAGGGGTTCGATTCCCCTACGGGCTACAATTTTTTAAATAAAAAGATAAAATGGCAAATCATAAGTCAGCATTAAAAAGAATTAGAAGTAACGAGGCTAAACGTCTTAGAAACAAATATCAACATAAAACAACTCGTAATGCTATTAAGCGTTTAAGAGAGTTGACAGATAAAAATGAAGCTCAGACTTTATATGTTTCTGTTGTATCTATGTTAGATAAGTTAGCTAAAAAGAATATTATTCACGCCAATAAAGCATCTAACTTAAAATCAAGTTTGTCAAAACACGTTGCAGCGTTATAATCACTGCTTCATTATAATATTATAAAAAAACCTCTAAATTTATTTAGAGGTTTTTTTGTGCAAAAAATATTTATTTTTATCAAAAAAACAATGAGAATTGGAATCTAAAAAATTAAATTTGCAAGAGAGATAATTAATAACCAATATAATCATACTACTTTGGAAAACAATAAAGCCATTAAATTAATAGATAAGATTTTAGTAAATCTAGATAAAACAGGAATTAATACTGATTCTTTAATTGAAGATATTAAAGAATTAAGAACTTATGCTTTAGAACAACAAGTACCTCTAGTAGTAAAAGTATTAAGACTTACTTATGAACATATAGAATCTACCGAAAGTTTTTTAATTCCATTGTTAAGTGACGAAGTAATTGAATTTGAAGAAGGAGAAGAGGTTCTTTCTGAGATAGAAACCTCTCAAGAAGTTAACCCTATAGAAAGTTTAAAGTATGTAATTTCCTTAATTAGAAACTTAAATAATAAATCTAATATAGCGGATTTAAAAGAATATAGAGATCTTTTAAATACGTATTAAACTTAGAAAATTCAAAATCAGAATTTCAATTAAAATTTAATAGCCTTATAGAATAATTGTATAAGGCTATTTTTATGTTTTAAAACTGTTATAATATAAATAACAGTTTTACTTGCGTTTTACTACTTTTTCTGCAGCAATAACAATAGCATTAGCATTTAAACCATACTTTTCCATTAATTGTGCTGGTGTACCAGATTCTCCAAAAGTATCGTTGGTAGCAACAAATTCTTGAGGTGTTGGGTTATGTTGTGCTAAAACGCGCGCAACACTTTCCCCTAATCCACCTAAATGGTTATGTTCTTCTGCAGTTACAATACATTTTGTTTTAGCAACAGAATCTAAAATAGTTTTAGCGTCTAGAGGTTTTATAGTATGTATGTTTATTACTTCAGCAGTAATACCTTTGTCGTTTAATGTTTTAGCTGCTTCTAAAGCTTCCCAAACTAAATGTCCAGTTGCAACAATGGTTACATCTGTTCCTTCTGTTAAGTTTACTGCTTTACCAATTTCAAATTTTTGATTTTCTGGTGTAAAGTTCGCTACTTTTGGTCTTCCAAAACGTAAATAAACTGGTCCGTTATAATCTGCAATTGCAATAGTAGCAGCTTTAGTTTGGTTATAATCACACGTATTAATAACTGTCATACCAGGTAACATTTTCATTAACCCAATATCTTCTAGTATTTGATGTGTTGCGCCATCTTCACCTAAAGTTAAGCCTGCGTGAGAAGCACATATTTTTACGTTTTTACCAGAGTAAGCAACACTTTGTCTAATTTGATCGTAAACACGACCGGTAGAAAAGTTAGCAAATGTCCCTGTAAAAGGTATTTTTCCACCAATAGTTAAACCAGCAGCCATTCCAATCATATTAGCTTCAGCAATACCAGCTTGGAAAAATCGCTCTGGATGATTTGCTTTAAAATCGTCCATTTTTAACGATCCAATTAAGTCGGCACAAAGCGCTACAACGTTTTCGTTAGTTTGTCCTAATTCTGTTAGTCCAGCTCCAAAACCTGAACGTGTATCTTTATTACCTGTATTTTCGTATGTTTTCATAAATTTAAAATAGTAATTCGTAAATTGGTTTAGTAATCGCTTAATGTTTCAGGGTTTTGTCTTAACCCTTCAGCTAATTGCTCGTCATTAGGTGCTTTTCCATGCCAAGCATGTGTATGCATCATAAAATCAACACCATTACCCATTACAGTTTTAAGTAAAATAACTATAGGTTTTCCGTTGCCGGCTTTTGCTTTAGCTTCTTTTAAACCACCTTTAATACTATCTATATCGTTTCCTTTTTCAACATCTAAAACAATCCAACCAAAAGCCTCAAATTTTGCTCTAACATTTCCAAGAGACATCACATCATCTGTAGAACCATCAATTTGTTGTCCATTTAAATCTACAGTAGCAATTAAATTGTCTACATTGTTAGCAGCAGCATACATAATGGCTTCCCAGTTTTGTCCTTCTTGTAATTCGCCATCGCCCATAAGTGCAAAAACTGTATGTCCGCAACCATTAAGTTTTTTAGATTGCGCAGCACCAATAGCAACACTTAAGCCCTGGCCTAAAGATCCAGATGCCATACGAACTCCTGGTAAACCTTCATGTGTTGTTGGATGACCTTGTAAACGTGAATTTAGTAATCTAAACGTGTTTAGTTCTTCAACTGGAAAATAACCAGAACGAGCTAAAACACTATAGAAAACAGGAGAAATATGTCCGTTAGATAAAAAGAAAACATCTTCACCTAATCCATCCATATCAAAACCATCTTTACGATCCATGATGTCTTGATAAAGAGTTACGAAAAATTCTGCGCAGCCAAGAGATCCACCTGGATGACCAGAATTTACTTTGTGTACCATACGTAAAATGTCTCTACGTACTTGTGTTGTTAACGCTTCGAGTTGTGTTGTCGTTGCCATTAGTAGTTTGTTAAATTGATTGGTGTCAAAATTAACTTTTTTACTGCCTAAACAAAATATTAAAACCACTCATTTATTAACTA
Source organism: Aurantibacter sp. (assembly GCF_042094015.1). Classification (NCBI taxonomy): domain Bacteria; kingdom Pseudomonadati; phylum Bacteroidota; class Flavobacteriia; order Flavobacteriales; family Flavobacteriaceae; genus Aurantibacter; species Aurantibacter sp. Next base: position 2,909 of record NZ_JBELDZ010000072.1, read on the forward strand.
AAACTTGTAGTTGCTAACAATTTCGTAAAATGAATGATTGGAAAGGTCATTATAAAGCTGAATAGAAAAATTAAAACCTAAGAAGCTAATCAAATTGTTTTTTTATAAAATGTTTAAGACCTTAATACATTAAGTTATTTATATTTGCGCCTATACGTATATATTATTTTATGACTTTTACTTTAGAAGCAAAGGATGCACAAAGTAGTGCGAGAGCCGGAACTATGACTACAGATCATGGCGTTATAGAAACACCTATATTTATGCCAGTTGGTACAGTTGGTACAGTAAAAGGTGTACATCAGCGTGAATTAAAAGAAGAGATAAATCCAGATATTATTTTAGGAAATACTTATCATTTGTATTTACGTCCAGGTATCCAAACTATTGAAAAAGCAGGAGGTTTACATAAGTTTATGAATTGGGATAGAAATATCTTAACAGATTCTGGTGGTTACCAAGTGTATTCTTTATCTGGAAGACGAAAAATTAAAGAAGAAGGTGTAAAGTTTAAGTCTCACATAGATGGTTCTTATCATGTGTTTACACCAGAAAACGTTATGGAAATTCAGCGTTCTATTGGAGCAGATATTATTATGGCTTTCGATGAATGTACACCTTATCCGTGTGATTATAATTATGCAAAGCGTAGTATGCATATGACACATAGATGGTTGAATAGATGTATAAATCATTTAGAAAAAACACCTTTTAAATACGATTATTCTCAAACGTTTTTTCCAATTGTTCAAGGTAGTACTTATAAAGATTTACGTCGTCAATCCGCCGAATACATTGCAAATGCAGGAGCAGAAGGAAACGCAATTGGTGGATTATCTGTTGGTGAACCAGCCGAAGAGTTGTATGCAATGACAGAAATTGTTACAGAAATTCTTCCAGAAGATAAACCGCGCTACCTTATGGGCGTAGGAACACCAATAAATATATTAGAAAACATTGCTTTAGGAGTAGATATGTTTGATTGCGTTATGCCAACACGTAATGCACGTAATGGAATGCTATTTACCGCTTACGGCTCTATCAATATTAAAAATTTAAAGTGGAAAGATGATTTTTCTCCTATAGATGATATGGCAATTACTTGGGTAGATACAGAATATTCTAAAGCATATTTACGTCATTTATTCCATGCAAACGAATTATTAGGAAAACAAATAGCAACCATTCATAACTTAGGGTTTTATCTTTGGTTAACACGTGAAGCTAGAAAGCATATTATTGCTGGGGATTTTAGAGATTGGAAAGATAAAATGGTTAAACAAATGAATAATCGTTTGTAAAATAAATAAGTGTGAAGATTTTAGATTGGTACATATTAAAACGTTATTTAGCTACATTCTTTGGAATGTTATTGCTTTTTATCCCAATTGCAATAACTGTTCATTTAGCCGAGAAAATTGGTAAAATTTTAGATAGTGAAGCTACTGGAGCAGAAATAGCACAATATTTTTTAGACTTTACTATTTATTTTGCCCACTTATTATTCCCATTGTTTTTGTTTTTATCAGTTATTTGGTTCACTTCAAAACTTGCAAATAATACAGAAATAGTCGCTTTTTTAAGTTCGGGTGTTTCTTTTGCTCGCTTTTTAAGACCTTTTTTAATAGGAGCAGCGCTAGTTGGAGGTTTGTCTATTTTAATGGGCTTATACCTGGCTCCAAAAGCTAGTGAAGGTTTTAATGGGTTTAAATACAAATATTTGGACAGAAACAATCCTGTTGAAAACGGAAACGTAATTAAGCAAATTAATGATAATGAAATTATTTATGTTTCTAGCTTTAACCCTAGAGATAAAATAGGTTATAACTTTACTTTAGAGCATTTTGAAAAAGGAAAAATGACTCATAAAATATCTGCAACTTCAATTAAATATATAGAAGAAGACTCTGTATATAGAATGAAAAATTATTTTTTAAGAAAAATAAACCAAAACGACGATGCGTTTATAAACGAAAGAAAAAAGGATACATTATTTAGTTTTGATTTAACAGATTTAACTCCTGCAAAATATATTGCAGAAACCTTGCCTTACACGGAATTAATTAATTTTATAGAGAAGGAAGAGCAAAGAGGTTCATCTAATATTAGTCGTTATAAATTAGAACTTTATCGTAAATGGAGTTTACCTGTTTCTGTATTTGTACTAACTTTAATTGCTGTTGCTGTCTCCTCTATAAAGCGAAGAGGAGGAATGGGCGTAAATTTGGCGTTTGGAATCTCTGTAGCAATGATATTTGTTTTCTTCGATAAGATATTTGGTACATTGGCGGCACAATCTGATTTCCCTCCATTAATAGCTGTTTGGTTCCCAAATTTTATATTTGGAATAGTGGCAATATTTCTACTAAGAAATGCAAAACGCTAAGCGAAAAAATTACTTACACTTACATATTCTAGTTTTTATAGCTGGATTTACAGCTGTTTTGGGAAAGCTAATTACTATAGAAGCAATTTCTTTAGTTTGGTTTAGAATGGTTATAGCTTCAGTTTTAATGTTTGTATATGTTAAAATTAAAGGTGTAGATTTAAGTGTTTCAAAAAAATATTTATTTAAGTTATCGCTTGCAGGAATAGTAATAGCATTGCATTGGATTACTTTTTTTGCATCCATAAAATTGTCTAATGCTTCAATTGCATTGGCTATGTTTTCTACAGGAGCTTTTTTTGCTTCTATAATTGAACCAATTATCTATAAACGAAAATTAATTCCGTATGAAATTTTATTTGGAGTAATAGTAATTATAGGAATATACTTAATTGTAAGAAGCGAATTAGATTATGTTTTAGGAATGCTATTAGGTGTTTTGTCAGCTTTTCTATCTTCCTTATTTGCTGTTTTAAATGGGAAATTTTTAGAAAAGCATTCTGCAACTAAAATTTCTTTCTACGAGTTTTTAAGCGGTGTTCTTTTTATTACTTTAATATTGTGTTTTTTTAAAGATGATTTAAGTTTGGCATTTTTTAATATTGGATTAGAAAATTATTGTTACTTATTTATATTAGCGTCAATTTGTACTGCATACGCATTTATAGCATCTGTTTATGTAATGAAATGGATTACTCCTTTTACAGTAGTTTTAACTTATAATTTAGAACCTGTTTATGGTATTTGTTTGGCGTTAATTTTCTTCCCAGAGACAGAAACAATGTCTTCAACATTTTATTTAGGAGCAGCACTAATATTAATTACGGTTTTGTTAAACGCTATTTTTAAAGGAAAGCGTAAAAATATTGGTTAAATGTGATTTTTTTTCCGATTAATTACATCAAAATTGTTTAATATTGTAAGCTAACAACTAATTAAAAAAGTAATTCCCTATGGAATATTTAGAATTTGAATTACCAATTAAAGAATTAGAAGATCAACTTCAAAAATGTCAAGTTCTTGGCGAAGAAAGTGATGTTGATGTTACTCAAGCTAGTAAGCAAATTGAAAAAAAACTATTAGCCACTAAAAAGGATATATATAAGAATTTAACTGCTTGGCAACGAGTACAATTATCTCGTCATCCAAATAGACCATATACGTTAGATTATATTAAAGCCTTATGCGGTGATACGTTTTTAGAACTTCATGGTGACAGAAACTTTAAAGATGATAAAGCTATGATTGGCGGTTTAGGTAAAATTGGCGATCAATCTTTTATGATAATTGGTCAACAGAAAGGGTTTAACACAAAAACACGTCAGTATCGTAATTTTGGTATGGCAAATCCAGAAGGTTACCGTAAAGCTTTACGATTAATGAAATCTGCAGAGAAATTTGGTATTCCAGTAATTACATTATTAGATACGCCAGGTGCTTACCCAGGTTTGGAAGCAGAAGAAAGAGGTCAAGGAGAAGCAATTGCTAGAAATATTTTAGAAATGACACGACTACAAGTTCCTATAATTAGTGTTGTAATTGGTGAAGGAGCTTCTGGTGGTGCATTAGGAATTGGTGTAGGAGATAAAATTTTAATGTTAGAGAATACATGGTATTCTGTAATTTCTCCAGAATCTTGTTCTTCAATTTTATGGCGTAGTTGGGAATTTAAAGAACGTGCTGCAGACGCTTTAAAATTAACAGCAAAGGACATGAAGAAAATGAAAATTGTTGACGAAATTATTAAAGAACCTTTAGGTGGAGCTCATCAAGACAGAGAAACTACTTTTAAAACAGTTAAAGCAGCTATATTAGATTCTTACAATCAATTTAAAGATTTAACACCAAAAGAATTAGTAGCTAAACGTATTGATAAATATGCGCAAATTGGAGAGTTTAAAGACTAATCTATATATTTATATTATAAACATTAAAAATCTGAAATATAATGTTTCAGATTTTTTTTATGCTTGTTAACAATTTTTTCGACTTATTAACAGTTTAAATGTTTACTGTTGGTTAAGATTCTATGTTAATAATATAGTAGTAATGGTTTTCAATTTTCTAATTTCGCTAACCTAATATTTTACAAATAAGTACAATTAATTCTTAAAAACGATAACCCTAATTATGCAGCAACCTAATCAAGTAAAAGGCTATCAAGTAAATAAAAGTACTATTATAAACCTAGAGAAAGGTAAAATACCACCTCAAGCTGTAGATTTAGAAGAGGTAGTTTTAGGGGCCATGATGATTGATAAAAAAGGTGTAGATGAGGTTATTGATATTTTAAGTCCAGATGCTTTTTATAAAGAAGCGCATCAAGCAATTTTTGAGGCAATATTTATGTTGTTTCAAGAAAGTCAGCCAATTGATTTGTTAACTGTTTCTAATCAATTAAAAACAAATGCAAAATTAGAATTAGCTGGTGGCGATTTTTATTTAATAGGTTTAACACAAAAAGTATCCTCTTCTGCACATATTGAGTTTCATGCACGTATAATTCTGCAAAAGTTTATTCAGCGTAGTTTAATTAAAATTTCTAACGAAATTATAGAAGATTCTTACGATGAAACTAAAGATGTATTCGATTTGTTAGACAAAGCAGAATCTCGTTTATACGAAGTTACACAAGGAAATATTAAAAAATCGAGTGAAACAGCAAGAGACCTTGTTGGTCAAGCACGAAAAAAAATTGAAGAGATTTCTAAAAAAGAAGGAATGAGCGGTATTCCTTCAGGTTTTGATAAATTAGATGCTTTAACTTCTGGTTGGCAAGAAAGCGATTTAATTATTGTTGCGGCTCGTCCAGGTATGGGTAAAACAGCTTTAACGCTTTCTATGGCTAGAAATATTGCTGTTAATAGTAATATTCCAGTAGCATTTTTTTCTTTAGAAATGGCATCAGTTCAATTAATTACTCGTTTAATTTCTAGTGAAACTGGTTTGTCTTCAGAAAAATTAAGAACAGGGAAATTAGAAAAACACGAGTGGGAACAATTAAATGTAAAGGTAAAAGATTTAGAAAAAGCACCTTTATTTATAGATGATACACCATCACTTTCTATTTTCGATTTACGTGCAAAAGCTAGACGATTAGCTTCTCAACACGGCATAAAAATGATAATTATTGATTACTTGCAGTTAATGACAGCTGCTGGTAGTGGTGGAAATAGAGAACAAGAAATATCTACTATTTCTAGAAATTTAAAAGCATTAGCAAAGGAATTAAAAGTCCCAGTAATTGCACTTTCTCAATTATCTCGTGCAGTAGAAACGCGTGGAGGAAGTAAAAGACCTTTATTATCCGATTTACGTGAATCTGGAGCTATTGAACAAGATGCAGATATTGTAAGTTTTATTTATAGACCAGAATATTATAAAATTGATGAGTGGGATGATGATGAACAAAGTCCAACCGAAGGACAAGCCGAATTTATTATAGCTAAACATAGAAATGGAGGATTAGATAATATTCGTTTAAAGTTTATTGGAAATTTAGGTAAATTTGATAATTTAGACGACTTTGGTACTCCTTTTGGACAGGAATTTCATAGTAAAATGAATGCAGCAGCCAATGATGATACATTTACCCCAGATAATTTTCCAGGAGTAAACCCACATGATGCTTTTGGTCCAGCAGAAACAGAAGATGATGGCGTACCATTTTAAGATTAATAAATACTAAATATCCCAAATATGGATAACCTACGTACAACAAATAAATTACTTCTAGCTTTAGTGATTCCCGTTATATTTTATTTATTAAAGTTACTGTCTTTTATATTTATTCCTTTAGTATCTTCAATGTTTATTGCATTGTTGTTTTTGCCATTAATGCGTTTTTTACAAAAAAAAGGTCTGTCTAAGCTTTTAAGTATTGGCGTAGTTATAATTATATTTGGAATTGGTTTAAAATTAGGAATTGAATTAGTTAAGTTGTCAAGTCAGCAAATAATGGCGTCAGATTCTCAGTTTTTTTCTAAAGCAGAAACTCAAATAAACAATTTAATAACTACTTATGGAGGAGATTTAGGAATTGAGTCCAACTCAGAATCATCTAGCTTAACTCGATTTATAAACAAAGAAGGATTGTCGGCAAAGTTAGCTCCAACGTTTAGTTTTATTAGTCGTTTTTTAACAGCACTTTTAATGACTGTGTTCTTTGCAATATTATGGTTGGCAGATTCAATAAATATTCAAAAATTATTAAATAATACTATTTTAAAGAAAAAACACACATCTATTAAAACCTTTATGAAAATAGAGCGTGATCTAATTAAATTTATTAAAGTTAAGGTTTTAGTTAGTGCATTAACAGGAATATTTACAGGATTAGCTTGTTACTTTTTTAATGTTAGCTTTCCTATATTTTGGGGCTTGTTTGCTTTTTTAATCAACTTTGTCCAAATGGTAGGTTCGTTTATAGCAGTAATAGCATGTTCTGTTTTTGCACTAGTAGAATTAGAAATTTCTAGTACATTAGTCTTTTTTATTATAACAGTTTCTATGGTTCAAGTCGTTTTTGGTGCAATCTTAGAACCTGTATTTATGGGTAAATCTTTTTCTATAAATATTATTACAGTTTTAGTTATGTTAATGTTTTGGGGATATATTTGGGGAATACCTGGTTTAATTATGGCTATTCCTATAACAGTATTTTTTAAAATAATCCTTGAGCAATTCCCAACCACAAAAGTGTTAGCATCTCTATTATCTGCAGACGATAAATAATTTTTATCAATATAATTATATAGGCCTTATTTTTGAGTATCTTTCAACTATAAATTGAAAGGTTTAAAAAATATATGTCAAGACTACTAATCATTTTTTTACTTTGCTTGTATTCTTTTAATGCAAAAGCATCTTCTATATTAATACCAATGGATGCGGAAACGCAAGTAAATCATTTAAAAGCTTACGGAATTACTTATTGGGTTTTAAATCAAAATGTAAAGGTAAAGTGGTTACTTAATTATCGAGGTGGATCATTTTTACTACCAAATGCCGAAATTTTCCAAAAAGAATGCACTATTAGAGGTGTAAGTTTTGAAGTGATTTCTGATGCTAATACAGCTCAAATTCTAGAAGAAATTGCCAGTCCAAGTCAGAATATGGAATCTGTAGATTTAGAAAAAGCACCTAAAATTGCAGTGTATACTCCTAAAGGGAAAATGCCTTGGGATGATGCAGTTACAATGGTTTTAAATTATGCAGAAATACCATACGAAACCGTTTATGATTCAGAGGTTTTAGAAGATGAACTTATTTTATATGATTGGTTACACTTGCATCATGAGGATTTTACTGGACAATATGGTAAATTCTATAGAAGTTTTAGAACCGCTTCTTGGTATATTGAAGAAAAGAATAATGCAGAAACTTTAGCGACTAAACTGGGTTTCAATAAGGTTTCTGAAGCTAAACGAGCAGTTTCAAAAAAAATTAGAGATTATGTTGTTGGTGGTGGATTTATGTTTGCTATGTGTAGTGCAACAGATAGTTTCGATATTGCTTTATCTGCAGATGGCGTAGATATTTGTGAGCCAATGTTTGATGGTGATACAAGTGATGCAAACTATCAATCTTTAATAAATTATGATAACACTTTTGCTTTTAAAAATTTTACATTAGAAAGAAGTCCGATGGTTTACGAGTTTTCTAGCATAGACATGACTCAAAAAAGGCAAATACCAAAAGCACTAGATTATTTTTCTTTAATGGATTTTTCTGCTAAGTGGGATATTATTCCTACTATGTTAAATCAAAATCATACAGCTTTAGTAAAGGGATTTATGGGGCAAACCACATCTTTCACTAGAGAAGAAATTAAAAGTAACGTGTTGGTTTTAGGCGAAAATAAAAGTAATGGAGAAGCTAAATATATTCATGGCATAAAAGGTAAAGGTTTTTTTACCTTTTATGGCGGTCATGATCCAGAAGATTATCAGCATAGAGTAGGAGATCCAAAAACAGAATTATCCTTACATCCAACCTCTCCAGGTTATAGACTTATTTTAAACAATATTTTATTTCCAGCAGCAAAAAAGAAAAAACAGAAAACTTAAATCTTTAATAGAAACAATTTATATTTCTAACATTAAAAAAAAACAAAAAGTCCGATTCGTTAGAATCGGACTTTAAATTATAAGTGAAAATGTTATTAATTAGGCAAAAGCCTTATTTTACTTTATTTACAATTGCTTCAAAAGCATCTGGATTGTTCATTGCTAAATCAGCTAAAACCTTACGGTTTAATTCGATATTGTTAGCTTTTACTTTACCCATAAATTGTGAATAAGACATTCCATGTAATCTTGCACCTGCGTTAATACGCGTAATCCATAATGCACGGAAAGTTCTCTTTTTATTTCTACGATCTCTGTATGCATATTGCATAGCTTTATCAACCGCATTTTTTGCTATAGTCCAAACGTTTTTACGACGTCCGAAATATCCTTTTGCTTGTTTAAGCACCTTTTTTCTTCTGGCTCTTTTGGCTACAGAATTTACTGATCTAGGCATAATTTAAATGTTTTTTGTAGTAGGCAATTACTAAGTAATATTTATTGTTCAATTATGAACGCCTAACTCCAGGGTTTATAATTTTAGTTAACCGATTAAACTTGGTTTTACTTTAAACGTAAAGTAAGTTTAATGTTTTTCTCGTCTGCTTTAGAAACTAATCCATCATGCGTTAGAGCAAGCTTACGTTTTTTAGACTTCTTTGTTAAGATGTGACTTTTAAACGCGTGCTTTCTTTT
>NZ_JBELDZ010000073.1:0-12028 GCF_042094015.1 Aurantibacter sp.
AGAAAGCTTTTTTGCTGCTTGTTTGGACCCGAGTTCGATTCTCGGCGTCTCCACCAAACAACACCTCAACTCATTGTTAATCAATTTGTTGAGGTTTTTTTTAGTCAACCATTAGTCAACAAAACAAAAATACCTCTTGATTTTCAACGACCACTCCTCAGATGCAATAGCTATATTACACTCTTACAATATACTATATTTCACTTGAATACCCAGAACTTAGAGAATTCTAAAAAAACGCCAAAAATCCCACCTTATTTTACTTTTCCAATACCCCCATATACTTTTTAAGATCGGTTTCCTTTTGAGGAGTTTTCTCTGAAATGTATATATAGGGTAAGATATCTATATATCTAGTAAACCAATAGGCTTCAAAGAGGCGTTAATAACTTTCTAACATTGGGCTGAACATGGCCTTTTTTATTTTCAGATTTTCACTAAATTGATCTTTCAAAAAAGCTAACCAAAGTAAACCCTAATATGAATGAAAACGTTAAGAATTTGTAAATGATAGATTTTATAAGCAAAGTAAGCGATAATATAGCAGAAGCATATTCTGTAAGTATCTTAAATTCAAATTTTTATCTATGCAATGTTAAGCAAATGAATGTCGCAGGACAGAAGCAAATATTACAATTAAAATAGGTAAATATCCAGAACCAACTAGAGTAAACATAGGTCCTGGACAAGCACCTGCTAGTGCCCAACCTAAACCAAATATAATTCCGCCAAACATATAGCGACTAAAGCTTCTCGACTTTGGGTAAAAGTGTATGTTTTCACCATAGAAAGATTTAATTTTAAATCGCTTAATCGATTGCACTACTATGATACAGATTACTAAAGCTGAACCTATAATACCATACATATGAAATGAGTCAAATTTGAACATTTCATAAATACGAAACCACGAAGCAGCCTCAGATTTAAACATTGTGATTCCAAAAAGGATTCCGATAAATAAATATATAAGTGTTCTCTTTTTTTTAGAATATTAAAGGGAAAAGAAAATGAATCAATGTTAGACCTCCTATAAAGAAGCCTATTACAGCAATTAAAGATGGTAATTGTAGATCGCTTAATCCTGATACATAGAACTGTTCTACTTAGTTAAATAAACTTTAAAGGCTTGATTGCTAGCTTTACTTTGGGTTCCATTATTTTTAAAGAAAATATTTTCTTCAGAACTTTCAATACCTCCATATATGTAACCAATTAAAGTTTTTTCTTGTTTTAAACTATTCAAGTTGACAATTTCATTCTCTAAATAGATAGCTTCGTTTGATAATGGAATGAATTCAGCTCCAGACCCTAAAAAGGCTGGCATTTTTATACCTAAATCTTTTTCTACCATCGAACCGTCTTTATTTCTGACAACCATACTTATGGTTTTTACAAAAGGTACTTCGTCATTTTTAACTAATTCACCTCCTTCATCAAATTGATACTGACTTAAACCACCAAAAAAGACAGTCATCATTTCGCTAGTTTGTACATTATAAATTGGTACTTTAGCACTGTGATATTGACTTAGGTATTGATTAAAATCATCATTAACCTTAAAACCAGATGCAGTAACATCAATAGTATTTAGCCAAGGAATGTTGGCGTCATATTGAAAAACACCACTAAACATTGTAAAGCCTTTTGTTAAATCTGGGAAAATCTGCGGTACCATATTATAATCTCTTCTATGAAGGTTTTGAGAGTCTTTTTCTGCCGAATAGTCACTAATTGATAAATTAATACCGTCATCTTCTATTTTAAACTTTTTTATTTCATTGGTGTATTCTTGCGTAAATCCAGGTCCGTGGTCTGGTCCCATTGGATTATATCTCCCTTCAAAATATTGTCCGCCACACAAATAAAAAGTATCGTTTAATAAACCTAGTTGTCCTCCTGTTACTGCAAAGTTAGAGTCTGATATCTGCCTAAAGTAACTAGAAATATTAGAACCTTCTATAACAGCTTTAGAAAGCCCATCAACGTTTATTGCTGTTAAATTTGGGTATGTTGTATGATCGCCTTTAGTATCACTGTAACCATAGCCCCCTATTACATAGAGCGTGTTATCTCTTTGTTGAAATTCTTGATTTGCAGACTGTAATTGTTCAAAAATAGAAGCTGGTAAAACGCTTAAATCAGTTTCCCAAGTTTTATTTGTTTCTGGGTCTATTACAAATACTGAAGTATTATTTTCTTTCTTTAAAAAAGCTTCAAAGGGTCTTCTCTTATGAAGTCCATCTATGCGACCACCTAATATTAGCCACTTACCATCACTAGCCTTACCTAATGAGTAGGATTGAATCCCAGGCGCTTCGTTAATAGAAAATGGTTCTATTTGAATTGTAAACTGTTCTTGTCTAGATGAGCTACAGCTGGCTAGAAAAAGTGTTGTAAAAATGCCAAGAATGATATTTGTTTTCATTGTATGTGTGTATTGTATTATGTGTATAATTTTTATGCTTTCGCGAAAGCGTAAAAGTACCCTTTATCTTAAAAAAAACAGCTAATAACTAGTATCATCTAATTTTACTTTACCGTGGAATGTTTTATATAAAAACAAGAAATAGCCACCTAAAAGAGGCGCTCCAATAAGAACGATAGTAAGCATAATACCCAAAGATTTTTGAGATGCTGCTGCGTTATAAATAGTAACACTATATTTTGGATCTATCGATGATGGTAGTAAAACTGGATATAATTGAACTGCCACTAACATTAATAGAAATGCCATTGTTAATGATGAGAAAATTAAGGCAGTTCCATATTTTTTCTTTGAAATCAACCTAGGGACATTTGCAACTGCTAAAAATGCTAGAACAGGAACTATAAAAAATATAGAGTTTTCTTTAAACCTATCTGTAACACCAGGTAGAAATACAAGAGTGTATAGGGATGTTGCTGCAAAACTAACAATGAAAAAAATCATTCCTTTTTTAAGCAAAAACGTTAATCTTGCGTGTAAACGACCCTCTGTCTTTAGTAATAAAAAGATAGCACCTTGTGTCATAAAAAGCGACACAGTTGTCAACCCTACCATAATAGCATAAGGATTTAAAAATGCAAAAAACATACCTCCTTTATAGCTTAAGTTTTCCCCTATTTCAAGTCCTTGTAGGATATTAGCCAAAACAACTCCTAATAAGAATGATATCAATACATTAGATACAAAATAAATGATATCCCAAGTCTTACGCCACCACAACATTTCTTCGGCACTTCTAAACTTAATAGCTGATGAACGCAATACTAACAACATTAAAAAAAGCATAAATGGTACATACATAGATGACAACATTGTAGCATACATTACTGGAAAACCAGCAAATAATGCGCCACCTCCTATAACTAGCCATACTTGATTTGCATCCCATAAAGGGCCAATGGCATTTATTGCAATACGTCTACTTAAATCTTTTCTAAAGAATAAATGCCACGCTCCAGCACCATAATCAAAGCCTTCTAAAATAGCGTAACCAGAGAATAATAAACCAACAACTAAAAACCAAAGTGTTGGGTAATCTATACCTAAAAAATATTCCATATTCATTTTATTAAATAATTTCTAATGGATTTTCAGCTTCGTCATACGGACCGTGTTTAATCTTTTTGTTTACAGAATAAATAAACAAAAGGAAAAGTATCGTGTACACTACTAAAAATAATATTAATGAAAATAGAATTTGATTAGAGGACACCTCTTGGGAGAAGCCCTCATTGGTTCTTAAGTGACCATATACTATCCAAGGTTGACGTCCCATTTCTGCAGCAAACCAACCTACTTGATTTGCTATTTGAGGTAAAAGCACAGAGAATGCAAAAATCTTGAGTAGCCATTTTTTATCAAATAGTGTTCCACGCCACCATAGAAAACTAGCGTATAATGTGAGTCCTATCAAAAACATACCAATGCTTACCATAATATGATAGAATTGAAACACTGCATTTACTTGGCCTGGTCTGTCTTCTTTTGGAAATGCGTTTAAACCTGTAACAGGTTCATCAAAATCTTGATGTAATAAAAAGGATAAACCACCAGGTAATTTAAGTCCTGTAACTTCTTGTGAATCATCATCTACCCAACCAAATAAATACATATCTGCTGCTCCTTTAGCATCATAATGTCCTTCCATCGCGGCTAATTTTGCTGGCTGATGTTCAGCAACGACTTCTGCAGAACTGTGTCCTGAAAGTAGTTGCGTTAATGAAATTATAGTTGCTAAGCCTAGCGCTATTTTAAATGCTTTTTTAGATATCTCTACGTATCGTCCTTTTAAAAGGTAATAAGCGTGTACACTTAATACTAAAAATGCACCTGCTAGAAAGGCACCTTGCCATACGTGTATAATTCTATCAACACTGGAAGGATTAAAGACCATTTCCCAGAAATCTGTAACTTCTGCTCTTGCATTAAAGCCTTCTCCCACGATATGATAACCTGAAGGCGTTTGCTGCCAACTATTAGCTACAACAATCCATACTGCCGAAAACATCGATCCTAAAAACACGCCTATTGTAGATATAAAGTGAACTTTTGGAGAAACTCTATTCCAACCAAATAGTAACACGCCTAAAAAGGCACTCTCTAAACCGAATGCGAATAAACCTTCAGCAGCTAAAGCACTTCCAAAAATATCGCCTACATACCTTGAGTAAACAGACCAGTTAGTACCGAACTCAAACTCCATTATAATACCTGTAGCGACTCCAATACCAAAGGTGATGGCAAATATTTTTAACCAAAAACGAGTTAACACCTCGTAATGTTTGTTCCCAGTCTTTAAATACATCCCTTCCATTATAACCATTATCAAACCTATACCGATACTTAGAGGTGGGTATATATAATGAAAAGCAATGGTGAAAGCAAACTGAATTCTAGCAAGAATTTCTGTATCCATAATTGTAAAATATTTTATTAACAAAGTTAAAATATAACCCACTTCTATGAGTAACACAGGTTACATATAGCAATATTTTTTTTCTTTTTTTTCTTTGTGTAACCTAGGTGGCTTTTAAAATAGTATTTCAGTTTTATTTTTGTTTTCTTAATCATTTAGCTCTAAATTAATTACCTGTTTATTAAATTTCTATATAAAAAAAGCAAACTTGGTTGAGTAGTTAAATACTGCTTGGTAATTTTATTCTTTTGGTAAATATAATTTCATAGCATTGATTTCTAGCTCGTCTAAATGCCCCATTTTTTGTTCATCCTTTGTAATGAGATGCAAATGGATATAGGAATCGTGATGTGTAAAGACTCCTTTGTGCTCTGTGGAGAAAAAACCTATAACTTCTACGTCCTCATTTTTTAGAACATAATTAGTTTGTACTTGATGCGCTTCATCTGGCGAAGAAACTTTAGTTCCTTCAGGAAGGTTTTGAATATGTATAACTGCTTTAGAAATATTCCCTATTAACTTAAAAGCAAAAGGTCTTTTGTTTTTTATCGTTTTTTCGTCAATGTATTTCTCTACATCTTTAATTGTTCTAATGCTTTGAGGTAATTCAATTTCTTCCCATTTATTTACGTTAGCATAAACAAAAAAAGGTGCCAATACATCAAATTTCTGTTCAACAAGCATAGTAGAATCTGAAGTTACTCTTGAAACATAACTTTTACCATTGTTAATTAATAGTTCGCCTGTGAGATAACTTTCAGGGCCAATTCCATATAATCCTTGTTTATCAGAAATGGAGTCAAGATTTATACTGCTACCTAATTCTCCCTTCCACATTACATTTTTCATTGCGCCGACAATAAGTAGGTCATTGTAATTACTTTTGCCTGTTTTCTTATTTGTCGAATTGCAACTCAAAACGACTAGAGCTAGTAGCCCAAGCATTATTTTATTATTTATCATTTAAACTGGTTTTAAATATTTTATTTTACTCCAAAAAAGAGATAAAACTGTCAGGGTTTTATCTCTTTTTTAATTAACTAATAAAATGGATATAGCATCTAGACATTCTGCCCCTTCATCATCTTATTCCAGTATAAATAAGGAAGCATATATTTTTTAAGCATCCATAATCTCCAGTGCTCTTTAGAGCTATCTTTTATTAAAAGCTGTTTCAACTTTGGGTCTGGTGTAAATTTTCCTGCATAATCAAATTCAGCTAGCACCATTTTACCATAGTCTGTTACAAGCGGGCAAGAAGAGTAACCGTTGTAGGACATTGAGCCGATTTTATTTTGGCTTATTAATAATACTAAGTTATCTACTACAATAGGTACTTGCTTTCGTATAGCAGCTCCTGTCTTAGCAGTAGGTAATGCGGCAACGTCTCCTAAACTAAATATATTTGAGTACTTATTATGTTGCATTGTATGATGGTCTACATCGAGCCATCCAGCATCATTGACAAGATTAGACTCCTTTACAAATTTAGGAGCAACCGATGGAGGAGCGGTATGTAGCATATCATAATGTATTCCGTAACGACCATCTTTTTTAGTCACTTTTACATCTTTATAATTGTATTGAAATGTTTCATCAAGATACTTACCATCGTCATCCCCAGACATAATTACGCATCCTCCAGCTTTAACGTCTTTAGTCAGCTCATACCAAGCAATTTTGTTTGCTCCATCCACTTCAACTAATTTATGGTTAAATCTAAGGTTGATGTCTTTACGATCAACAACCTCCATTAATGTTTCAGCAATCTCTTTTGTTCCAAAGATTACTGTTCCAGCTGTTGCGAAAATTACTTTAGTATTTGATTTTATATTGTTTTTTGCCCAGTGACTCTCTGCTAGGTACATTATTTTTTGTGGAGCACCACCACATTTAATAGGTGTTGCAGGTTGTGTAAAAAGAGCAGTACCGCCTTTAAAGTTTTTTACAACGTCCCAGGTATGTTTTGGATCTGTATAATTACTACAAACCACTCCTTTGTCCATAGCTTCTCCTAGTCCTGGGATTAAGCTAAAATCATAAGCAAGACCAGGCGCAACTACAAGATAGTCGTAAGTGATATCCCCGCTTTTTTCAGTGTGTACGGTATTATTATCTGCATCAAAGCCTTTTGCTTTATCCTTTATCCATTTTGCACCTTTAGGAATTATAGACGACATAGGTCTACCAGTCTTATCATAATCATAAGTACCTGCACCCACTAGTGTCCAAGCTGGCTGGTAGTAATGCGTATCTGCTGGTTCTATTATAGCTATACTGTTAGACTTCCTTTGTTTTAGAAGTTGAGCTGCTGTCATAATACCTGCTGTTCCTCCTCCTATGATTAAAACTTGATAATGTGTTGCCATTTGTATCGATAATTTATTAATTCAGTAAAAATAAAGTAATAAAATTGTAATTAATGTAACCTGAGTTACATAAGACTATTTTTTGTGATAGTATTTGTATACAGTCAGACCATAAAAAGCCTTCAGAAATTTAGTACTCATAACATACTAAATAATCCCCTAGCAAACTAAATATCAGTTCATAGCAGCTGCTTGAATTCTTTTGTTTTGTTTAGCCTACTAAAATCGGATTAGGGGCTATCCGTTTGTCGCTCCTATTAGCTATTTTATGTGTGTTTGTAAAAAGGTAGGGGACACCCCTTTTCAAAAAAGATTTTATATATATTTTAGTTTTACATATACTTTTTTAAAAAAGGGTATACCCTGTACCCTAAAAATCAAGAACAACAGGCCCTAAAAGTGGGTTATCTTTTTCTCTAACACGATATCTGTTGTTCCCATTTGTTTTAATCTTTGTATCCTCTCCTGATGGAGCAAGTTTTTTCAATGCTGAGCCTAACTTACTCTGATTAATGTAAAAACCCAAACAAGAAGAAACATGATCATTAATCTCTCTAAAAGAAAGTCGTCCATCGGGATCAAACTCAAAAAGCTCATTCAAAAAGTCGTCATCTATGCTTTCATACAAATAGTCTTTTCCCATAATTGAAATAGTTTCTAACTGCTTTGTTTCAAATAGAGGAATTTCAACTCCACTGAAACACATACTCCTAATCTGAGACCAAAGCTGAATATACTTTATATTATTTAAAGACTCAAAATTCATTCTTTCTGCCACCTCAAAAATCATATACCTATTCTCCTCTTTATCTCTGAGTAGTTCTCTATGGTTTGTTGTTCCTGCAAAGCTAGCTCGATTTAAAGAAGTCACATTTAGCTCAGTATACATTCTCCTCCTATTCGTATGTGTTTGAGAAATAATACTTCTTAGCTTTCCCTCGTCCTTAATCATGACATTGTTTATATCATCTATCTGAAGAAACAATTTATTTGCTCGAAGGTTTGCAAGCTCTAAGTGATCATTCGAAACTTCTCCCTGAAACTCACTATACAAGTCCAAACCTGAGGCTCCAGTGGCACTCTGAACCTCATCTAACATCCCAAGCTTATGAAAAAAAGTGGTCTTACCAAGTGCTCTAGCCTTACTGTACAATATCAAAACAACCCTCGAAAATTTATTGTAGTGGATTTTAGTATCACTACCTCGCATCGCAAAAGAATAGACAGTGCAAAGCCAGCGGGTTATTAAATCTAAATTCCTGTCAAAGTCACCTGATAAATTCATCGCACCTACGAGAGGCTTCAGTCTATCCTCCTTATCCCAAACCTCTCCATTTAAACGCTGAAGAAAAAGACTAAGCGGAGTAATTTTGGTAATCGATTCAGAGTTTATGATTCTCCTAAAATCACTATCACTCCTATTACTAAGACCAGCATCCTTTAACTTAAGAATGAAATCACCCTCCGCTAGCTTGGTCTTAAAATCTATAATTCCATCTATAAGTCTAAAAATATAACCTGTCGATTCATTTACTGCAACATTAGCAGACAGGTGATTAAGAATAACTTGATTAGAAACTTTGGGCGGAAATCTTTCACTCAACCATTCGTCATCTTGAACAATCAGCTCACTAGTCGTATATTTCCCCCACTCAGAAGCATACCTCCCGTAAGCACCTGTTATAATTGTTTCTATTTCAGAAAGGGGAAAATCATCTTGAATAAATTTAGCTGCATACTTAATAACCTGATCAATGGGTATACCATACCTATTTGCATTACATGAAAACTGAAAGACAAATGAGTTTCTAGATCCATCCATAAAAGTCAAATGCTTGCTTGTAAACTTATAAACTCTATCTAAGTTTTCAGTAAAGTCATCTACCGTTAGATTTAATGATTCCTCTGCTGAAAAAGTAACAGATTCCTTATTGTAGAAAATATTGGGGTCATGAGACAGAAGACATAACCTTGCCATATCTGACGCTTGTGAATCGGAAGGAATACTTAAATAATCATCATAATACCTTTTAACATTTTCATAAGCCTTAGCGTGGTACTCTTTTTGAGTATCGATCTTAATAAAAACCTTTACCCCTTTTCCAGATGGACTTATAAAAGCTGCATGAGTGCAATTTAACTCCTGAACCTTGGCCTTTAAACCATGAGCATCCTCTAATTTATCATAGTCTAAGGATATGAGCTGCGAATACTCTTTTATATTATCATTTGCCCTTGTTCCATGAAACGTTCCGTTAACAGCAAAAGCAGGAAGCGACAACTTTAAAGTACTAAGATTTTTTTTATCAGCAGTTGAAATAGCATCAATAGTCATCTTGAATTCTTTCCCTATTACTTTTGCCACAATTTCATCAAAACTTACTTCAGTGAGCGCCCTATTATCTTTTACGCTTTGGAACAAATTAAACTTTTTTGCAACTCCTTGATTTACGTTTGTATTTATATCCATCACAATTATCTTTTTAGTTTAATAATTGCATTTTCAATATCTACCAACCTGTAATAAACCCTGTTGCCAATTTGATATGGAGTTAGAATCCCTTTTTTACTCCAATTAACTACACTTGTTATGTGTATGTTAAGCATCTTTGAAACATCTTTTCTAGAGAGATAGCGAGTAACCTGCTCTTTGTTTATGTTTTCTTTTACACTCTCAAATTCAGCCTTAACTATTTGGCCAAAAATTGCTTTTAAATCTTCAGTTTTTAACTGAATTAAATTAATCTCACTCATTCTTTCGGGTATTAAAAAAGTTAAACTTTAAAGCCCTAAAAAGTCCTGATGAAAAATTGTAGTTCAACACAATTGATTGTAGTTATAAAAAAAACTATTACATTTGTATTAGTTATAGACCTAACTTCCAGGTAAAAGTCTAAACAACATTAAATCAAGAGTTACTTTTTAGTAGCTCTTTTTTTTGTAGAAAATAATTCTTGATGATTGTAATCTACTGATACAAAGGTCTTAAAAATTATGACCTAAAAAAGCGATTACTTATTCACAAAAAGGGACTAATTCTTAACAATATTAACTTTGTTAAATTACTTACAATCAATTGTTTGTGTTTTTTGTATTCAGTAACTAACTGTTAATCAATCCTATAAAATAACAGCTAAAGTGTTTCCAAAAAATCAACTTTGTGCTTACAGACATCATATTCTAAAGTTATTTACCAGTTAAAACGACCAGCTAACTTTTTAAATCCTTTGCTAATTTTTGCCAAATTTTAGCCAACTTAACACTGTAATCAATTGGCTCTTTACCTATATAAGTCAAAAACATCTGCTCTGTCTTGTGTGCTGTAATATTCATTAGTATAGGAGTAGGATATAATTCTGTTGCATAATGGTTTGAGGCAAAAGACCTTCTACAGATATGTGAAGACACTAACTCATATTTAGGATACATTCCTAAAATAGATCTTTTAAGGGTCTCATCGAACCTGTTTCCTTTTACAACTGAATCTATACCAGATAATTTACATAACTGTTTCAGGTAACGATTGAATAGCGCCATACTGCTGAATAGATTATTCGTAAAGATTGGAGGAAACTCCCCTCCTCGTTTGTCTAAGACTTCCTGCACTTCAAAATGAATTGGAATTTGAACAGTCTTCTTTGTTTTCTGTTGTGTTAACACTATAAAATCAAAGTTTTGTATCCTTTGAATAAAACTAGTATTCATCCTTAAGAGATCAGAAACCCTCTGCCCAGTAAAGCACCCAATGACTAGCCAATCTCTAGCAATCTCATGATTCTCACTTTCAAAATTAGTCTGTTTTATTTGCTCTATCTCATCCAAGGACAGGATTACTTTTGGCGCTTCTATAGAAAACCCTAAAAAATTTTTAAGCTGACCACTGACCTTAAACCCGTTTTTTTCTGCATCAAGACAAATACTCTTTACAAACTTCAAATATCTTCCAATAGTATTATCACTCAATCGATCAACTGTTTTAAAGTAATTCATTAAACCAATTCTGAATTTCAGATCAACATCTGTAAGTTTTGTTTTTACTTTGCGATGCTCATCATAAGCAATTAGCTTATTCACAATCGTTTGGTATTTCTTGGAGGTAGCTAAAGAAACCCCAACCTTTTCAGACTTGTTATTTGTCTTGTACTTTAGATTCTTTATAAAATGCTCACCATATTCGGTAAGGTAATCAAGTGAAACAATATCAATCTTATTAAAATGAAAATCAATCTTAGAATTTAGCCAATTACCATCAATTAAAACTCCTAAAGAGTTTGCTACATTAACTTGATCTAAAATAAAGTCACTTAATTTTCTTAGTTCAGAAGCAAGGTTTTTATTTTCAGCTGTCGTTTGTTTTGGATAATTTTTTTCACTCCAGTTCTTAGGATTTATACTTAGGGTTGTTTTCCTCTTAAAAGTATTATTCCTCGCCAAAGAGAGTCTTAAGTATATAGGTGCGTTATCAGATTTACTTTGAAGTAGAAATTTTACAGTTGCCATAATAGAACATGTTTTAGTACAACAAATTTAGTGATAAAAAAATTCTAGTCAACATCTAGTCAACATTATCTCTATTTAATTCATCTTCATGCTATCCTATTCATCTTCTAAAAACCTTTTAAAAATCATATATAGGTTGAAAATATTAAGGAATCACTGATTTTAAAGGGTTTGTAAGCACACCCTAAAAGAGCTATTCAAGTCTCGGCGTCTCCACTATTTTATTCCCAAGAATAATTTTTTATTTTTGGGAAT
>NZ_JBELDZ010000074.1:0-12005 GCF_042094015.1 Aurantibacter sp.
CATCAATAAAAAACACAACTGGTAAGTCTGAGGATACTTATGTAGATGTAAAGACTTTGAATTTTAAAATAGATCAAGATGTCTTTAAGTCTTCTGCAAAAATAACTAACCTAACAGGTAATACGGCTGTTAATGCTAAGGTAGATGGAGTTTTAAACTTGGCTAATTTATCAAAAGCTTATCCTGTAGAGTTAGAAAATGAGTTAACAGGATTGTTAAAAGCAAAACTGAATACAGCTTTTGATATGAATGCTATTGAAACTAATGCATATCAACGTATAAAAAATAATGGAACAGTTTCTATTTCAGATTTTAAGTTCTCATCAAAAGATATTGTTAATCCTTTAACCATTTCAAAAGCAAATGTTAGTTTTAATCCAGGTTTAATTAAGTTAGAACAATTTAATGCTACAAGTGGCAAAACAGACTTAAATGCTACTGGAACTATAAATAATCTGTTAGGCTTTTTGTTAAGTGATAAAAAATTGCAAGGAAACTTTAACGTTAAGTCTAATACATTTGCTGTAAGTGATTTTATGGTTGAAGGTGAAAATGCAAGCGAAAGCAGTAATAATAAAGGAACTAATAAAGAATCATTAAAAATCCCAGCTTTTTTAGATGCAACTATTAATGCAGATGCTAAAACGGTTTATTACGATAATTTAACTTTGAAGGATGTAAAGGGAGAACTAGTTGTGAAAGACGAGAAAGCACAACTTAATAATGTATCTTCAAGTGTTTTTAATGGGAAATTAGCTTTAGATGGGTTAGTCGATACAAAATCTGAAATTCCAACGTTCAATATGAATTTAAATGCTAAAGATTTTGATATTTCTCAATCGTTTAATGATTTAGATTTGTTAAAACTGTTAGCGCCAATAGCTAAATTGTTGCAAGGTAAATTAAATAGCACTATAGCTCTTAATGGTAAGTTAGGATCAGATTTTACGCCAGACTTAAGTACTATTTCGGGTAATGCTTTAGCAGAACTTTTAACTACAGAGTTTACTCCTAAAAACGAAAAAGTAGTTAGTTTGTTAGAAGATAAATTGCCATTTTTAGATTTGAGTAAATTAGATTTAAAAGATGTAGTTGCTAGTTTGACTTTTGATAACGGGAAAGTGTCTGTTAAACCTATTGATTTAGCATATAATGATATTAAAATTCAACTTGGGGGAAATCATAATTTGCAAAACCAAATGGATTATGAAGCAATTTTACTTGTGCCAGCAAAGTATTTAGGAAGTGATGTAAATCGTTTAATAGGTAAAATAAACGATCCAGAAGTTAATAATATTTCTATTCCGGTTACAGCTAATATTACTGGAAACTTATTAAAACCAGATGTAAAAACAGACCTGTCTAGTGGTGTTAAAAATTTAACGTCTCAATTAATAGAAATTCAGAAGCAAAAATTAATAGGACAAGGAACAGATCAAATTAAAGATTTATTAGGTAATGTTTTAGGTGAAGACACTAACGATTCTGCAAATGATACAATAACTAATAATTCTAGCTCTAATCCTGTAAAAGATGTCTTAGGAAGTGTTTTAGGCGGAAATAATAGTACTCCAAAAGATTCAACAAAACCAGCAAGTAATCCTGTAAAAGATGTTTTAGGTGGGTTATTTGGAAAGAAAAAGAAAAAGGATGCTGAAAATTAAGAGTTTAATAATATTTTTTTCAAATAGTTTTAAGAATTAAATAGAATTATCTTACATTTGCAAACCATTATAGCAAAGTATTGTTTTTTGTTATATATACAATAGTTACAAACTTATACAAATTACCATAATGTTAAGAATCGAAATCAAAGAAGGAGAAAACATCGAGAGAGCTTTAAAACGTTACAAGCGTAAGCATAGAAACGTAAAAGTAATGCAAAACTTAAGAGATAAGCAATACTTTAGAAAGCCATCTGTTGTTAATAGACGTCAGATTCAAAAAGCTTCTTATATCCAAGGATTAAGAGACGCAGAGAATATATAATTCTTTTTTGTCCCAAATTATATAACCACGTTACTTTTATTAGTAACGTGGTTTTTTTGATAGTTCTTGTTTTTTGTTAAAGGTTTTGAAAACTACTCAATAGTAATTTCTACAACAAAACCTTCATTACTTCTAATATTGCAAACCGTATTATCTTCAAAGATTAAATATTGTCCTTTTATACCTTTTAAAACACCTTGGTAAAATGCTGTTTTTCCAAAGTTTAAAGATTTAGGTTTTTCTGGATATTGTAAAACTGGGAATTCTATATGTGTTTCTTTATTAGAATCTATAAAATAAGGTAATGCATCTTCAGGAATGTATTGTTTTAGTTTGTCTCGCCATTCGGTAAGGTTTTCGTCTTTAATATCATTTTTAAGCATTGTTCTCCAATTGGTTTTGTCGGCTACAAAATCCTTAAGGGCAACTTCGGTAATTCCCGCTAAATACCTGTTTGGAACTTCAACAACTTCTAAAGCTTCGTGCGCGCCTTGGTCTATCCAACGCGTCGGAATTTGTGTTTTACGGGTTACACCAATTTTTATATTACTAGAGTTTGCTAAGTAAACAATATGTGGTTGTAATTGAACTTTTTTTTCATAATCTAAATCACGATCTTCTTGGTTTAAATGTGCTTTACTTAGTTCGGGTTTTATAATCCAATCTGCTGCTTGCGGAATGTCAAAAAAACAACTTTGGCAAAATCCTTGTCTATAAATAGGTTTGTTTAAGTTACAGTTTAAACATTGGGTTTTTATAAACTTAAAACTAATGGTTTTGTTTAGTAGCTGATTAACATGAATAAAATCATTTTCAAAAACGATATAATAGTTAACTGGTTTTGTGAATTCAGTTGTCATTTTGGTTAAAACACCTTGAAACTTCATTTATGTAAAAATTTAGATATAGAATTATAAACTATATCGATTATTGTTTTATTTTTAAACCTTAAAGATAGAATAATAATGCCAATTCCAATAGTTAATTCCATAGCGTCATGGTTTTTAAAAAAGCGATTTCATCAAATCGAGTTGTTTTTAAAATACCCAAACGAAGTACAGCATGAATTGCTATTTTCATTATTAGATAAAGCTAAAGATACAGAGGTTGGACGTGAGTTCGAGTTTTCTTCAATAAAAACATACAGAGAATTTGCTAGTCGAGTACCAATTTCAAGTTATGAAGATTATGAACCTAAAATAGAACGTTCTAGATTAGGAGAAAACAATATATTTTGGCCAAAACCAATAAGATGGTTTGCTAAATCTAGCGGAACAACTAATGCTAAAAGTAAATTTATTCCTGTAAGTGAAGATGCTTTAGAGGATTGCCATTATGCGGCAAGTAAAGATTTACTTTGCATGTATTTAAACAATAATGAAGATTCACAATTATTTACAGGTAAGAGTTTGCGTCTTGGTGGAAGTAAAGAATTGTACAAAGAAAATGGAACTGTTTTTGGAGATCTAAGTGCTATTTTGATAGATAATATGCCCTTTTGGGCAGAGTTTAGTAGTACGCCAAGTAGTAAGGTGTCTTTAATGGACGATTGGGAAACTAAAATGGCTGCTATAGTAAACGAAACTATTAACGAAAACGTAACTAGTTTAGCAGGAGTTCCTTCTTGGATGTTGGTTTTACTTAATAATGTTTTAGATAAAACGGATAAAAAAAATATACTAGAAGTTTGGCCAAACCTAGAGGTGTATTTTCATGGCGGTGTAAGTTTTAACCCATATATAGAGCAGTATCGTAATATTTTACCAAAAAATGATTTTAAATTTTACGAAATTTATAACGCTTCTGAGGGCTTTTTCGCTATTCAAGATCATAATTATTCTAGTGATTTATTATTGATGCTGGATTATGGTATTTTTTATGAATTTATTCCAATGGATACATATGGAACATTGGAAGAAAAAGTAATTCCTTTAAGTGAGGTAGAGCTTAATAAAAATTATGCGGTTATTATA
Organism: Aurantibacter sp.; assembly: GCF_042094015.1. NCBI lineage: Bacteria > Pseudomonadati > Bacteroidota > Flavobacteriia > Flavobacteriales > Flavobacteriaceae > Aurantibacter > Aurantibacter sp. Next base: position 3,963 of record NZ_JBELDZ010000074.1, read on the forward strand.
ACTACAAATGCTGGATTATGGCGTTACAAAATTGGGGATACATTACGTTTTGTTTCTATTAGTCCGTATAGAATAAAAGTGTCAGGTAGAACTAAACATCATATTAATGTTTTTGGAGAAGAGTTAATTATTGAAAATGCTGAAGATGCTTTAAAAAGTGTTTGTAAAAAAACTCAAACTGAAATTGTAGATTATACAGCTGCGCCTATTTTTATGAAGGATAAAGAAAAAGGCGCACATGAGTGGTTGATTGAATTTAAAACGCCACCAAAAGATATTAATTATTTTAATGAACTGTTTGATAATGCACTTAAAGCATTAAATTCAGACTACGAAGCTAAGCGTTATAATAATATGACTTTAAATCAACCAAAAATACATATTGCAAGAGAGCGATTGTTTTATGATTGGTTGAAACAAGAAGGTAAACTTGGTGGACAACATAAAGTTCCAAGATTGTCTAATACAAGAGATTATATGGATGTACTTTTAAAAATTAATTAATTCATTTCTAAATGATTAAAAAAAGCCACCTTAAATTTTAAGATGTTTTTTTTTTTTTTTTAGTTAAAAGATCTAATTAAATAATAGCGCTCAATGTATTGTATTTTGTCGATTTTTTTTGCAAAAACATAAGTAAATGTTGTTTTTGGAACAATAAAATTATGAATTTCTCTTTTTTTATTACATTTTATTAAAGATAATTTTTTTTTAGTGTTTTTTTAAAATTTAAAATTTTACACAAAAAATGCATTTCATCGATTAAATATGCGATTAAATGGTGTTTTGTTTGTGTAACTTAAAAAAGATACTAGTTTTGCGCAAAATTAATTTTTTGTTATGTTTAAAAAATCATTGTTTTTAGTTGTTTTATTGTTTGCTAGCTCTTTAATTTTTGCTCAAGCACCATTAGAACGTGTTAGTGTTTCTTCAGATATTTCTTCTACAGAAGCATTGGGGTCAAATGGTTTTTTATTCGAAACTTTAGATGCAGGAATAAATACAAAATTTTCAGAGTATGCATCTGGGTTTTTTAAAAATAAATTTATAATGGTTTCTTCTAAAAAAATTGGAGGTCTTGCAAAAATGGATCCTAATACTGGAGAAGCTTATAAGAATATATTTTGTTTAGATATTGAAGAAGATGGTACTTTAAAAAAGCCGTTATTATTTTCAAGATTAATAAATACTTCAGAAAATAATGAATATCAAATATCTTTTTCGCCAGATGAGCATACAATGTATTATACTCGTAGTAAAGAATCTAATACAGCAATTTACGAATTATATAAAACAACTTTAGAGGTTAATTCTGTTGGAAATTGGATCGAACAAGAAAAATTAGCAATTAATTTAGAAGGTTATTCTATAGAGAATCCATTTGTGTCTCCAAATGGAAAACAATTATACTTCTCATCTAATAGACCAGGAACTTTTGGAGGTTTTGATATTTTTGTATCAGATATTTTAGAAGGTGGAACGTTATCTAATCCTGAAAATTTAGGAAAAATGATTAACACATCTGAAGATGAGCAATTTCCTACAATGTCTAAAGATGGTGAGTATTTATATTTTGCATCTAAAGGTCATATTAACTTTGGTGGATTTGATTTGTTTAGAACTACAGCTTCTAAACTAGATGTTGATGCTCCAAGAAATCTTGGTAATACAATAAACTCTAAGTACGACGAAATGGCTATGTACTTTGCGTCTAACACTAAAGGTTATATGACATCTAATAAGTCTTTTGGAAAAGGAGCTTATGATATTTTTAAATTTGAAGTAGAGGAAATTTTACAATCTTTAGAAGGTAAAGTTTTAGATGTGGTAACTCAATTACCATTACCAAATGCCACTTTACAGTTAAAAGATGAAAATGGTGTGGTCTTAGATGAAGTAATTACTGGGAATGATGCTAAATATAATTTCACTATTAAGCCTTTTGATGATTACACAATTACTGTAGTAAAAGATGGATTTGAAGATAAAGACTTTAACTTTAAATCTATTAAAGGTGACGATAGGTCTTATAGAAAAAATATCTTATTGGATGCTACTAAAGCTGAAATAGTAGAAGTTGAAGACAGAAAATTAATTAAAGTTGAAAATATTTTCTTCGATTTCAATAAAGCAAATATTAAATCTGAGTCTACAATTACATTAAATAAAATTTATGATGTATTAGTTGAGAATCCAGAAATGACTATTAATATTAATGCGCATTCAGATAATAGAGGTAAAGCTTCTTATAACTTAGTGTTATCTAGAAAACGTGCTGCATCTGCAAAAGCATATTTAATTAATAAAGGTATTACTAAAAAGAGAATTGCATCTCAAGGTTTTGGAGAAGCTCAACCATTAATAGACTGTAAATCAAATTGTACAGAAGAAGAGTACAAGCAAAACAGACGCATAGAGTTTGTTATCAATCAATAAATTAAAGTTAGTTTTTAAAATAGTTAATAGTTAAAAAAGGTGTTGTTCTGTAAAAGAACAGCGCCTTTTTTAGTTGTTTTTTTATGATCAATTATGTGAAACAAAAAAGGCTAATTGATTTTTCAATTAGCCTTTTTTAATACATGGTTTGTTATGTAATTAAGAAACTGCTTTTAGTTTCTTTAAAGTCAATTTAGACAATTTACTTTCTGCGTATTCTTTAGTTACAGAAAGTGTTTTTGTGTCTTCGCCAGGTAATTCAAACATGGCATCTGTTAAAATTTCTTCACATAACGAACGTAAACCTCTTGCTCCTAATTTATACTCTACAGCTTTATCAACAATAAACTCTAAAGCATCTTCTGTTATGTCTAATGTAATATCATCCATATCAAACAATTTTTTGTATTGTTTTACAATGGCATTTTTAGGTTCTGTAAGAATTGCTCTTAGTGTTTTAGCGTCTAAAGGATTCATATGTGTTAAAACTGGTAGACGACCAATAATTTCTGGGATTAAACCAAAGTCTTTTAAGTCTTTTGGTGTAATGTATTGCAGTAAATTACTGTGATCTACGTGATCATCGCTCATGGAAGCACTGTAGCCAACTGCTTGCATATTTAAACGCTTAGAGATAACTCGTTCAATTCCATCAAAAGCACCACCAGCAATAAATAGAATGTTTTCTGTGTTAACTTCTATGAATTTCTGATCTGGATGTTTTCTTCCGCCTTTAGGTGGAACATTTACAACGGTTCCTTCTAGTAGTTTTAAAAGCCCTTGTTGTACGCCTTCACCAGAAACATCTCTTGTTATAGATGGATTATCACTTTTACGTGCAATTTTATCAATTTCATCAATAAAAACGATTCCTTTTTCTGCTTTGGCTAAATCGTAATCCGCTGCTTGAAGTAAACGTGTTAATAAGCTTTCCACATCTTCACCTACATAACCAGCTTCTGTTAATACAGTTGCGTCTACAATTGCTAACGGTACATTTAACATTTTAGCAATGGTTTTTGCCATTAATGTTTTACCCGTCCCGGTTTGTCCAACCATAACAATATTTGATTTTTGAATCTCAATATCGTCATCGTTTTCTGGTTGTAATAAGCGCTTGTAATGATTGTATACAGCAACAGACATTACTCGTTTGGTGTGTTCTTGACCAATAATATACTCATCTAAAAAGGCTTTAATCTTTTTAGGTTTTTTAAGCATTAATTCTGCAGATAAATCTGATTTATCTTCTTGCTTGGATTCTTCTATAACAATTCCGTGAGCTTGTTCTATACAGCGATCGCAAATATGAGCGTCTAATCCAGCAATTAATAGGCTTGTTTCTGGTTTTTTGCGACCACAAAATGAACATTCTAATGTTTCTTCTTTCGACATCTAATTTCTAATTCCAAGTTGAATATATTCAACTTGAGTTTGTGTTTTATTTACGAGCTAAAATCTCGTCAATCATTCCGTATTCTTTAGCTTTATCGGCTTTCATCCAATAATCTCTGTCTGAGTCTGCATATACTTTGTCGTAAGACTGACCAGAATGCTTACTAATAATATTGTAAAGTTCTTCTTTTAAAATTAAAATTTCACGTGCAGTAATTTCAATATCACTTGCTTGTCCAGAAGCGCCGCCTAAAGGTTGGTGAATCATAACACGAGAATGCGTTAATCCACTACGCTTTCCTTCTGCTCCAGCACATAATAAAACTGCTCCCATAGAAGCTGCCATACCTGTACAAATTGTAGCAACATCTGGTTTAATAAATTGCATTGTATCGTAAATTCCTAAACCAGCATAAACGCTTCCTCCTGGAGAGTTGATATATATTTGAATATCTTTATTTGCGTCTGTACTTTCTAAAAACAATAATTGTGCTTGTATAATATTGGCAACTTGATCGTTAATTCCTGTTCCAAGAAAAATAATACGATCCATCATTAAACGAGAAAACACATCAAAAATTGCGATGTTCATTTGGCGTTCTTCAATAATGTTTGGTGTTAAATTTTGTGGATACATACTACTAATAATTTTACCGTAGTAGTTACTGTTTATGCCTTGATCTTTAGTTGCAAATTTTTCAAATTCTTTTCCGAAATCCATAGGTGTTATTAAATGTTATAAGGTTTAAAAGTCGAGTTTATATCGACATAAAAATAAATGTAAGGCTACTTTTGCGATTGTACAATTGTTTAAGTTGAATTTAACGCAAAAAAATAGACGTTGAATGTTTAGATTCAACGCCTAAATATAATGATTATTCTTAAAACCGTTATTTGATTTTAACCTTAATGCTAATTATTTTTTAGCTCCGTAAACTTCAGTTACAAAATCTTCGTAACTCATTTCTTTAGTTTTAACGTTTGCTTTTTCTTTGTAAAGAGTTAGTAATTTTTGGCTAACTACTTGTTCAGAAATTTTACGAACTTCATCTTGGTTAGATAATACACGTGCGGCAATGTCTTCTAATTCTTTTTCTGCTGGATTTGTTTGTCCAAATTGTGCCATTTGAGTTCTAATCATTCCTTTAGCACTTTCTTTAACGTCTTCAAAATCTACTTTTAAGTCGTTGTCTTGCATTAGTTTACCTTCAATTAATTGATAGCGTAAACTTTTTTCAGACTTAGCATATTCTTCTTTAGCTTCTTCTAAAGTTAATTGCTTTTCTCCTGCTGTTTGCATCCACTTAGTTAAGAATTCTGTAGGTAAGTCAAACTTTGTGTTTTCTACTAGGTATTCTGTTACGTCGTTTAAGAATTTTTGATCAGATTGCTGTGTGAATTGCTTTTCAGCATCTTCTTTAATCTTAGTTTTTACTTCAGAAACAGTTTTTACTGCATCTTTACCAAATAACTTATCGAATAATTCTTGATCTAATTCTGCAAGCTCACGAGTGTTAACTTCGTTTACTTCAAAAACAACATCTATATTTAAACCATGAACTTTATCGTGTTCTACTTTTAAAGCATTCTCTAAAGTATGTTCATCTTTAAATAATCCTTTAGTTTTTAGGTTTATTTGATCTCCAACTTTAGCGCCAACAAATTTCTTTTCGTTAGTTTTTCCTTTAATTAAATCTAAAGAGAAGTTGAATTTATTTTCAATTCCTTCAGCTTCGTTAGTAAAAGTTCCTGTAATTTCACTTTCTTTTAAAACTTCATCTTGTGAGATTAACTTCCCATATTGTTTTTGGATGTTTACAATTTGGTCGTCAATCATTTTTTTATCAGCAACAATATTATATTGTGTTATTGCTTTTTTACTTTTTAAATTAACATCAAACTTAGGAGATAATCCTAATTCGAATTCAAAAGAATAATCTTCTGCAGTGTCCCAATTAATATCATCTTGCATTCTAGGTAAAGGATTTCCTAAAATGTCTAATTTAGACTCAGTTAAATATTTGTTTAATTCTGCTTGTAAAATTTTATTTACTTCTTCAGCTAAAACAGCTTTGCCATATTGCTTTTTAACCATTCCCATTGGTACTTGACCTTTTCTAAACCCAGGAATGTTTGCAGTTTTACGATAGTCGGTTAAAATTTTTTCAACTTTCTCGCTGTAATCAGCTTTAGCAATATCTATTTTTACTACTGCATTTAATGCATCAATGTCTTGTCTTGTAATATTCATTGTAAATGATATAAAAATTGGAGTGCAAAAATACTGTTTTTTTACACTCCAACAAAGTTTTTAATTGCCTGAATTTCAGCTTACTTTTTAGGTTCTTTTAAAAAAGAATGTAAAAGTGATTGAAGTATAGATAATAAGATACTAAACAGAATAGCGGTCCAAATACTACTTATGCTAAATCCGGTGATTAAAGAATCTGCTAAAAGTAATATTAAAGCATTTATAATAAGTAAAAATAGACCTAAAGTTATAATTGTGATTGGTAGTGTTAATAAGACTAATATTGGTTTTACTAAAAGGTTTAAAATGGATAAAACAACCGCAACTATTATGGCTGTAACATAATTATTTACACTTACACCATCTAAAAAATGCGCTAAGACAAATACGGCAACTGCGTTTATAAGTAATCTAATTATTAAGTTCATAATCTGAGTTTTTAAATTGACCTAATTTAATGTTTTTACTGAATAAATTCTATAACAAATTCATAAAACTGTTTGGGGTTTTCCGCATGTAACCAATGTCCTGCATTATCTACAGTTTTAATTATTACTTCTGGAAAGTGCGTTTTTATGAGTTTTTCGTCTGTTGCGGGAATATATTCACTTTTGTCTCCACGAAGAAATAGTGTGTTTTTAGAAAACTTAGAATGTATTGGTAAAGCTTCGCCAACTTCGGAAACATGTTCTTTTAATACGTCTAAATTTATGCGTAAACCTAATTGACCTTTTTCTACCCAATACAGATTTTTAAGAAGAAACATACGTGTTCCAGTATCGTTAATATATTCTGAAAGCGCTTTATCTGCTGCTCCACGTGTTTTTAAAGTGCTAAAGTCTAAACTACTGAGGCCACTTAAAATAGCATCGTGATGGATTGGATAAAAACGAGGCGATATATCTGCAACTATTAGTTTTGAAACTAATTCTGGATATAAAGTAGAAAACAACATAGCAGTTTTTCCACCCATAGAATGTCCTAAAAGAATGACATCTTTTAAGTTATGTTCGGTACAATAGCTTTTTAAATCTTCGCATAAAACCTCGTAATTAAAATCTGCATTATGCGGACTTCTGCCGTGATTTCGCTGATCTATTAAATGCACTTCAAGCTTTTGTTCTGCAAATACTTTTGCTAGAGTTTTCCAATTATCTCCCATTCCTAAAAAACCATGTAGTATTAAAAATGGTTTTCCTGAGCCTATAATGTTTGAGTGTAATTGCATTTGTTCTAGTAATTTTAAAATTGAGACGTATTATTTAACTCAACTTATTCTTATACATATTAATTACATTCTCAATACCTAAATATAAACTTTCGGCAATTAATGCATGACCAATAGAAACTTCTAGTAACTCTGGAGTATTTTCTTTAAAGAATTTAATGTTATCTAAACTTAAATCATGTCCAGCATTTACGCCTAAACCTAATTTATTAGCCAATTCTGCACATTCTGTGTAAGGTTTAATCCCAGCGGTATTTCCTAAACCGTATTGGTGTGCAAAAGCTTCTGTATATAATTCAATTCTATCTGCCCCAGTATGTTTAGCGCCTTCAATTTGCTTTACATCTGGATCTACAAAAATTGAAGTTCTAATATTATTACGTTTAAATTCAGTAATAACTTCAACTAAAAAACCTTTATGTTTAATAGTATCCCAACCTGCATTACTTGTAATGGCATCTACACTATCTGGAACTAAAGTAACTTGCGTAGGTTGAATTTCTAAAACCATTTTTATAAATTTATCTATAGGGTTTCCTTCAATATTATATTCTGTATGAACAATAGATTTTAAATCGTAAGCATCTTTATATGTAATGTGTCTTTCGTCTGGTCTTGGGTGAATAGTTACACCTTCTGCACCAAAACGCTGTACATCTTTACCAAATTGTACTACATTTGGAGTGTCTCCACCACGCGAATTTCTTAAAGTTGCTATTTTATTTATGTTTAC
>NZ_JBELDZ010000075.1:0-4594 GCF_042094015.1 Aurantibacter sp.
AACAGTAATAAATAAAGGCACTACGAAAGAGGTTCACTTACCTCTTTCTCCGCAAAAAGCTTTACTTTTTAAGTAAAGCTTTTTTTATGCTCTAAATTTAGCTAAAACTTCTCGTATCTTTACCTTCTAAAGAATTTCTAAAAGATGAAACTTCATTTAAAAAATACCTTTACAACAAATTTACCAGCGGATAATGTATTAGAAAACACACCTAGACAAGTTTCTAATGCCTGTTTTAGTTACGTATTTCCTAAACAGACAAAAAAACCTCAATTAATCCACACCTCTCCAGAATTACTTAATATAGTAGGTTTAACTGAAGAAGATTCTAAATCTGAAACATTTTTAAACGTTTTTACTGGAAATGAAGTTTATCAAGACACAACACCATTTGCTATGTGTTATGGCGGACATCAATTTGGACATTGGGCTGGACAATTAGGAGATGGTAGAGCTATTAATTTATTTGAAATAGAATATCTAAATAAAAACTGGACAATACAATTAAAAGGTGCAGGACCAACACCATATTCCAGAAATGCAGATGGATTAGCGGTATTACGTAGTTCTATTCGTGAATACTTATGTAGCGAAGCTATGTATTATTTAGGTATCCCAACTACACGTGCTTTAAGTTTAGCTTTATCTGGAGACCAAGTTTTACGAGATGTTTTGTACAATGGAAATCCTGAATATGAAAAAGGTGCAATTGTATGTAGAGTTTCACCAAGTTTTTTACGTTTTGGTAGTTTTGAAGTTCTTGCAGCTAAACACGATTTAGACTCACTTAAAAAATTAGTAGATTTTACTATTATTTCACATTACCCAGAACTTATAGAATCGACAAAACCCAATAACGCAATTATTGATAAAAACACTTATAGTGCTTTTTTTAATGAAGTTGCAAATCGCAGTTTAGAAATGGTTATAGAATGGCAACGTGTAGGTTTTGTACACGGTGTAATGAATACAGATAACATGTCTATTCTTGGTCTGACTATAGATTATGGTCCATATGGTTGGCTAGAAGGCTACGATTTAGGTTGGACACCAAACACAACAGATAATCAAAATAAACGTTATAGATTTGGTGCACAAGTAGATGTAGTGCTTTGGAATTTATACCAATTAGCAAATGCATTATATCCTTTAATTAAAGAAGCTGAAGGTTTAGAAACTACTTTGCAAAATTTTGCAGAGACTTCTAAAATAGCTTATTTAGATATGATGCGAAGTAAATTAGGATTAAAATTAAAAGAAAAGTCTGATATTGGTTTAATTAATTCACTTGAAGATTGTCTTCAACTTACAGAAACAGATATGACAATTTTCTTTAGGAATTTAGCTAGTTTTAATTCTGAAGAACCAAATACTTGGAAAAAAACTATAAACGATGCCTTTTATACACCTGAGGCTATTTCAGAAAAAAATAAAACAAAATGGTCTGAATGGTTTAAAACCTATGCTGAACGTTTAAATCTAGAACACGTTACACCAAAAGAACGCTTACTTAATATGAATTTGGTTAATCCTAAATATGTATTAAGAAACTACATGAGTCAGTTAGCCATAGATGAGGCAAACAAAGGAAGTTATACTTTAATAGATGAGTTATTTCATCTATTAAAACAACCATACAATGAGCAACCTGAATATCAAAAATGGTTTACTAAACGACCTGAATGGGCAAGAAATAAAATAGGTTGCTCTATGTTGTCTTGTAGTTCTTAAATTATTAATTTAACCTTACAACTGTTTTTTAATTTATATTCTAATGTACTCATTGTCAAGCATTATTTGCCAATACAAAAATTCTAATAATCTTTGGAATTGTTATGGTGTAATATTCAAATTTACTTAAAAACTTATACCTTTTAGAAATAACGAATAGCTATAACTGTATTTAATTCAGTTTTAACCACGGTATAATTGGATTGTATATAACTAGAAGAAGCATTGTCATAGATATATCCTCTTCTATATGCTCTTAAATAATTAGTATCCTCAGTGGAGCTCCAAAAACCATGCAATGTGGGATTAGCCAGGTAAGTCAAAAGATGTTCTGATTCTAGTATAAAATAAAGTTGGAATTTAGTTGGAATACGCCAATCTGAAAAATTTCTTGCTTCAACAGGATAATTACTGATATCTCCTATTGCATTTTGTGCATCATTCCAGTTCATTTCAGTATAAGTTCCTCCCAATGGATAGCGTGTCATGACTATGCCATGTCTGCCATTAGCATTAACTCTAAATACATATCCGCCTAACTCTTCATGATACCCCAAAGTATATGATTTTGGTAATACATTATATGGATTACCTACAGTACCTGTACCCGTAACAGTAATTCCTGTTCCGGATGTTAAAACACCTCCTAAACCAGCTGCCCCAGCTTCACCATCTATACCTTGTGCTCCAATTGGTCCTGGACCATTGCCAGATGTAGTTGCATGTAAAGCATATGGCACGCTCATTAATTGACTGGCACCAACTGTTTGATAATTAGTGCCACCTGTAACATCTATTGCCGTTTCAATAAAATATGGTCCATTGGCCCAATCTATATTTGTAAAGTCATCCGCAGTTGAGCCAGTACCTATACCTAAATTAATTAACCCAAACCCATTGGTAACGGGTTGGAAACTTTCCGTGTATAGGATAGTTCCGCCTATAGTCCCTTGTTTTATATTTATTTGAACCCCAACAGCTACATTATTTATAGTGTTATTGGAAATATCTTTAACAACCACTTGATAAGGAAAACTAGGTGGAGATTGGCTGTAAGAAATAAATACTAATAGGTAAACAATAAATACTATTATTTTTTTCATAAACTTTTAAAATTATTTTAAGACAAGCTTAATACTTCATTAAAATGAGCGAACACTTCTTATTTTTGCAGATACAGATGAACCGTATATTAAAATTGCCCTACCCGTATTAATAACATGGTTTTGCCATAAAATGCCTCCGCTTATATTTGTATCTTTTGTGTTTGTTAGATAATATAATGTATCTGAAAAACCTGTAACATCATTAGAAAAATATTGAAATACTAAGGCTAATTCATCTACAGATGGCAAACGCCAATCAAAAAAATTTTGTCCAGCTGTGGAGTGATATTGTGGGTCAGATAATATTGACGTATGCCCATTTGCAGGTGCAATTCCTTGATCAATTGTTTCTATTACGGTTCCATGTCTACCATCCGGAGATAAATGAAAAACATAACCTCCTAACTCCTCCCAATATCCTATAGTATATTGCTTTAAACTTACCTCAAACGGGTCAGTAGTTAAACCAGTGCCAGTTACAGATATTTCTGGACCGCCAACAACAGATCCATTTTGTCCATCCAATCCTATTGCTCCTATTGGACCTTCTGGGCCTTGAGGACCATCCGTACCTGCAGTTTTTGCATATAGCGCATAGGGAACACTTGTTAACAACTCTGCCCCAATTACATTATAGCTTGTACCTCCAGTTACATCAATAGCAGTTTCTAAATAAAATGGTCCAGAAGACCAATCTATTGCACTAAAATCATCTACAGAAGTACCTGTACCAATATCTAATTTAATTAAACCAAAATTATCTGTAGTTTTAGTATATGTTTCTGTATATACACTAAGCCCACCTGGAATCATTTGTTGAATGGTCATTCTTAAATTAACACTTTGGTTCGATATCGGTTCACCGTAAGTATTTTTAACTATAGTTTGATAAACCATTTTTTCTGGAGCCTGCCCGTAAGTTATACTTAAAGTAAGTAGCATCATAAAAAATAATATACAATTTACTTTTTTATGACATTGTTTCGTTTTTTTCATAATTAAAAAGTTCTGATTGAACGTACATAAAATGAGCTTATAGGGCTTGTTTGATAATTATATGTACCATCTGTATTATGAGTATAAATAGATTTATAACCACTACTAGCAGTAGTTATCGTAGAAGACCAATATGATGCTCCATTTACAAACCCACCAATAGCATTTTTATAAGTCATCATTAAACTTAATTCATAAGCATTAGGTAACCTCCAATCCATAAAATACTGAGCATTACCAGAATGTGTATTCGTAAATGTGGTTTTATTTTCTGCCTCAGCCCATGTATCATAGCCTTGATCTATTACTTCTGCAACTATTCCATGTCTTCCATCTGGTGATATCTGAAAAACATAACCTCCCAATTCTGCCCAATACCCTATGCTATATGTTTTTGAACTTACCACATAAGGATCTTGATTAGTTCCCGTGCCGTTAACACTTGTACCAACTAATCCAGCTTGAATATGATATTCTACAGCATCATTTCCCGCTGGACCTTGAGGTCCTTGTGGTCCTTGAGGTCCAGCACCTGTACCAGAAGATTTTGCATATTGTGCATATGGAACACTCATAAGTTGACTAACATTTAATATTAAAAAAGATGTTCCTCCACTTAAATCTACAGCAACCTCTAAAAAGTATGGGCCATTTAACCAATCAATTATTGAAAAATCATCTGTAGTCGTTCCGCTTCCAACCGCTAAATTAATTAAACCATTAACATTTGTCGTTGTTAAAAATGTTTCAGAATAAACTCC
>NZ_JBELDZ010000075.1:4604-11902 GCF_042094015.1 Aurantibacter sp.
CTATACTACTTTGATTAATTGATAAACGTATGTTGATATTTTGGTTTGCTACTATAGAGTTAGTAGCATCTCTAATAACAGCTTGATAAGAGAATCCTTCCGGCGATTGCGCTAAAGAATCAATAACTATTAATAATATTATTAACAATGAAAGTAAATATTTCTTCATAAAGCATAAATAAAACGTAAATATACAAATAGTTCGTAATACTCTATTCAAGTACAAATCAATAAATTAGGATCAATTATATTTTATGTAATAAAACTACAACAAAAGAAAAATGAGCATATATATGACAATTCAGTCACTAACAAACTCTGCTAAATTTACGGATAAAAAAGACCATTCTATTTATAAAGAAAATAGAATTATTTCCCAATACAGAAATTAGCAAATATGTTACCTAGTAGTTCGTCATTACTAACCTGACCGGTAATTAATCCAAACTGATATAAAGCTTCTCTAATATCTAAAGCCATTAAATCGCTTGATAAGTTAATGTCTAATCCGTGTTGTACTTTTTGAATTTCTTCGAATGCTTTTAATAAAGCATCATAATGCCTTGTATTAGTTACAATAGTTTCGTTGTTTCGTAATGCTCCAGTATTTACAAAACTTAATAACTGGTTTTTCAATTCTTCTATTCCTTTGTTTTGTTTTGCAGAAAGTAATAAATATTTAGAGTTTTCTATCGTTTTTAAGTTTACTTCTAATTCCGAAGTTTGAACCTCTGTTAACTTATCAATCTTATTAGGGATTATTAATAATGGCTTTAAAGGATATTTATTCTTTATTTTTTCGATTTCAACTTTAAAAGCTTCAAAATTACTTATAAACTGAACTGCATCAAAAAGGTATAAAACAACTTGTGCTTGCTCAATTTTTTCAAATGTTTTTTTAATTCCAATACCTTCTACAACATCTTTAGTTTCACGTATTCCCGCAGTATCTATAAACCTAAAACCTATACCATCAATTACTAACTCGTCTTCAATAGTATCTCTTGTAGTTCCTGCAATATCACTTACAATAGCGCGATCTTCATTTAACAGTGCATTTAAAAGTGTACTTTTTCCAACGTTTGGCTCACCTACAATTGCTACAGGAATTCCGTTTTTAATCACATTTCCAACAGCAAAACTATCTATTAGTCGTTTTAAAACAAATGTGATTCTTTTTATTAATTCTCTAAACTGAGTTCTATCTGCAAACTCAACATCTTCTTCTGCAAAATCTAATTCTAATTCTATTAACGATGCAAAATTTAATAATTCCTCACGAAGCCTTGCTATTTCAGATGAAAATCCACCACGCATTTGTTGCATTGCTATTTGGTGAGACGCTTCATTATCCGAAGATATTAAATCCGCAACAGCTTCGGCTTGACTTAAATCTAATTTTCCATTTAAAAATGCTCTCAACGTAAACTCTCCAGCATCTGCCATACGGCAACCACTACGCAATAACAATTGAATTATTTCCTGCTGAATATATATAGACCCATGACATTGTATTTCTACAACATCTTCACCTGTATAAGAACGTGGATTTTTAAAAATAGAGACCAAAACTTCGTCTATAGTTCTTGCTCCATCCATTACATGACCTAAATGAATAGTATGCGTTTTCTGATTGCTAAGCGCTTTTTGTTTTTTTACAGACTTAAATAACGTGTTACAAATAGTTATAGCATCCTTACCAGAAACTCTAATTATTGCTACTGCTCCTGCTCCACTTGCTGTTGCTAATGCAACAATAGTATCATGATACATCATATTAAATCTTTCCTATTTTTTTCATTACAAACAATATTACAATTGGAATTGCCATTAATAATACCATTGTTAAATCTCTTTCAAATAAAACTGGTGCAAAAAATAATGTGGTTATATAACCACCAACTGCTCCACCAAAATGTGCATCATGACCAATGTTGTCGTTTTGAGCTTTCATTCCGTATATTGAATATAATAAATATCCTATCCCAAAAACAAAACCAGGGATTATAAAATTAATTTTCATCCAAGGATCAAATAAAATAGCTGAATAAATAATTCCCATTACTGCACCACTTGCACCAACTGCTGTATAATTATAATTATTTTTTTGAAACACAAAAGACAATAAACTTCCTGTAGCTAAACTCAATAAATAAATTATTAAAAACTTTGTTTCACCTATTCTATAAATAACTGCATTTGCAAATACAAATAATGTAAACATATTAAAGATTAAATGCTGCATATTTACGTGTAAAAAACCAGAACTAAAAAGTCTAAATTTTTCACCGTTTTGAATTGCTCCAACGTGAAACTTATATTTTTCAAAAAAAGAATAATCGTTAAACCCTTTGTATGAAATAATTACATTTGCTAAAATTATTATAATAGTAATTGTACTTATATTATCCATTTTTAACTTTTTAAATTCAAATATACTATATATTTGTAGGACTGAAATCACTTTTTAACATGCAATTAGTAGTTTACGTTTTAGCTTATCCTTTTTTATGGCTTATTTCTATTTTGCCATTTAGATTACTATATGCATTTTCTGATTTTATGTGTTTTTTGGTTTATGATATTGTTGGTTATCGTAAAAAAGTAGTTTATGAAAACCTTACGCTTGTTTTTCCAGAAAAAACAGATAAAGAAAAGAAGATTATCATGAGAAAATTCTACCATCATTTTTGCGATATGATGTTAGAAGCCATTAAATCTATGACTATTTCTGAAGCTAAAATGAAAAAACACTTCACTTTTTCCAATATAGAGCTAATTAACGATTTAGAAGCTAAAGACCGAAGCGTAATCTTAATGTGTTCTCACTACGGAAGTTGGGAATGGATTTTTATTATGCAGTCCTATTGTACACACCAAGGTTATGCCATTTATAAACGAATTGCTAACCCTTATTTTGATAAGATGTTTAAACGCATTAGAGCAAAATATAATAGTTATTTAATTACCACAAAAGAAACTATACCAACATTAATTAGAGCAAAACGCGATGGTATAAAAACTATTAATGGTTTTGTAAGCGACCAATCTCCAAAACTTAATCGTGCATTTTATTGGCGAAATTTTATGGGAATAAAAGTTCCTGTGCATACTGGAGCCGAAGTTCTAGCCAAGAAATTAGATATGTCTGTTGTCTTTTTTAATGTAAAACGTATAAAACGTGGTTATTACGAGTGTACTTTTAAAACCTTAGCGGAACATCCAAAAGAGTTTGAAGATTTTGAAATAACCGATAAATTTATTGAATTAGCTGAAACTGATATTTATAACGCACCACAATATTATTTATGGACACATAAACGCTGGAAACATAGAGATAAAGTTCCTCCAGAATTTAAATAAAACAAAAAATCCAGTTTCAAATTGAAACTGGATTTTTTGTTTTATTACCCATTTTTATTACATCTATAACTCAAACCAATCATTAATTTTAATATTATGATGTGGCTTTACATTTTTATGAACAAACTCGTTATTAGATTTATTATACTCATAATCTTTTGCCCATTCTTTATGGTTAGTTATTAAATCCTGAATACTTTCGCACACGTAATCAATCTCGTTACATGTTGTTGTTGGGTGAATAGATAAACGAATCCAACCTGGTTTTTGCTGTAAATCTCCTGCTGTAATAGCACAGGTTAATGCGTTAGACTGTTCTTGATCTACATTTAATAAATAGTGCCCATATGTTCCTGCACAACTACATCCACCACGTGTTTGAATCCCAAACTTATCGTTTAATAACTTCACACCTAAATTAAAATGTAAATCTTCTATATAAAAAGAAAATACACCTAAACGCTTTTTCTTATTTCCAGCTAGAATATGAAATCCATCTAGACCTTCAAGATTAGAAAACAATTGATTTAAAAGCTCATGTTCTCTATCTAACATTTTAGAAACCTGCATTTGGTCTTTTAACTTAATAGCTAATGAAGTTTTTATCGTTTGTAAAAAACCTGGTGTTCCGCCATCTTCTCTATCTTCTATACTATCTATATATTTATGCTCGCCCCAAGGATTTGTCCAACTTACAGTTCCGCCACCTGGACAATCTGGAATCATATTTTTATATAATTTCTTATTAAAGATTAAAACACCAGAAGTTCCTGGTCCACCTAAAAATTTATGAGGTGAAAAGAAAACCGCATCCAAAGCTTCATCTGGATCTTCTGGATGCATATTAATATCTACATAAGGTGCAGAACATGCAAAATCCACAAAACAAACACCTCCATTTTTGTGCATTAACTTAGCTATATCATGATATGGCGTTTCTATTCCTGTAACGTTAGAACCACCAATAACCGATGCTATTTTTAACGTACAATCTTTATGTTTTTCTAAAAGAGTTTCTAAGTTTTTTAAACAGAATGAACCATCGTCTTTTGCTGGTATAACTTCTACCGTAGCAATAGTTTCTAACCAAGACGTATGATTAGAATGATGCTCCATATGTGTTACAAAAACTACAGGCTTAATTTCTTCAGGAATTTCTGTGTACTGACGTAAGTTTTCAGGAACTTTTAATCCTAAAATACGCTGAAACTTATTTATAACACTCGTCATTCCATTTCCTGACACAATTAAAACATCATCAGCATTACTGTTTACGTGACCCTTAATTATCTGTCTTGCTTTATGATAAGCATTAGTCATTGCCGTTCCAGAAACTGTTGTTTCTGTATGCGTATTAGCAACAAAAGGCCCAAACTCGTTCATTAATTTTTCTTCAATTGGTCTATAAAGTCGTCCTGAAGCTGTCCAATCTGTATACACCATTTTTTGATTTCCATAAGGACTTTCAAATTCTTGATTTATACCAATTATGTTTTCTCTAAATTTAGAAAAATAAGTTTCTAATTCAGATGTTTGAGTTCTTTTAGCTTTTGTTGTGTACATAAAAAATGTGTTTACAAATTAGCAATCACTTTAATTTCAGAAATAATTTTATCGGCTAAAGTATCTGCTTCTTCCTGAGATTTTGCTTCAGTATATATTCTAATAATTGGTTCTGTATTACTTTTACGTAAATGTGCCCAACTTTCAGAAAAATCTATTTTAACACCATCAATAGTCGTTAAATCTTCATTTTTATAACGTGCTTCCATAGCAACTAAAATGGCATCAACATCTAATTCTGGTGTTAATTGTATTTTCTTTTTACTCATAAAATAGCTTGTGTACGTTTTACGTAAATCGCTTACTGCCATTTTCTTTTCTGCTAATAAGCTTAAGAACAAAGCTACACCAACTAAAGCATCTCTACCGTAATGAGAATCTGGATAGATAATTCCTCCATTTCCTTCGCCACCAATTACAGCATTATTCTTTTTCATTAAATTTACTACATTAACTTCTCCAACTGCACTTGCTTGGTAAGTTCCGCCATGTTTCTCAGTAACATCACGTAAAGCTCTTGTAGAACTCATATTACTTACTGTGTTTCCTGGTTTTTTACTTAACACATAATCTGCACAAGCAACAAGTGTATATTCTTCACCAAACATATCGCCATTTTCATCCATAAACGCTAAACGATCTACATCTGGGTCTACAACAATACCAAAATCTGCATTGTGTTTTTTAACCTCTTCAGATAAATCGCCTAAATGCTCTTTTAAAGGTTCTGGATTATGTGGAAAATGACCTGTTGGATCGCAATAAAGTTTTACTGGTTCTACACCTAAAGCTTCTAATAATAAAGGAATTGCAATTCCTCCTGTACTATTTACGCCATCTACAACAACTTTAAAATTACACGCTTCAATAGCTCTTTTATTAACTAAAGGTAAATCTAGTACTTCATCTATATGGATATCTATATAAGCATCGTTTTTAGTTATCTTACCTAAATCGTCCACTTCTGCAAATTCCATAGTATCAGATTCTGCAATATCTAAAATTTTAGCGCCTTCAATAGCATTTAAAAACTCGCCTTTTGCATCTAATAATTTTAACGCATTCCACTGTTTTGGATTGTGGCTTGCTGTTAAAATAATTCCGCCATCAGCATGTTCCATTGGCACAGCTAACTCTACCGTTGGTGTTGTAGATAAGCCTAAGTCTATAACGTGAATCCCTAAACCTACTAAAGTATTCATTACTAAGTTCTGAATCATATCGCCAGACAAACGTGCATCTCTACCAACTACAACACGATACGTTTCTTTATCAAGTTGTTCTTTTAACCAAGTTCCATATGCGCTTGCAAATTTAACTGCATCTATTGGCGTAAGGTTCTCGCCTACTTTTCCGCCAATGGTTCCTCGTATTCCTGAAATTGATTTTATAAGTGTCATATATCTACTATTCTTAATGATTGTAGACAAATATAATATTTCAAAACGGGAATTAATCATTACTAATTTGTAATTTCGGTTTATGAACTATTTAGCCCATATATATTTATCTGAAAACGACGAAAAAGTTGCTATTGGAAACTTTATTTCGGATAGTATTAGAGGAAAAAACTACTTAAATTATCCTAAAGAGATTCAAGTTGGTATTTTACTCCATCGTGAGATTGATACCTTTACAGATGCGCATCCTATTGTTAGGCAAAGCACTAAAAGATTACACAAAAATTACGGACATTATGCTGGTGTAATTGTAGATGTATTTTATGATCATTTTTTAGCTAAAAATTGGAGCAACTACTCTGCTATTCCTTTGTATGAATTTATTCAGGGTTTTTATACCAATCTAAGAAACCATAAAGCCATTTTACCAAAACGTATTCAGGAATTTATGCCTTATATGATTGAAGACAATTGGTTATATGGCTATAAAGATTTAGATGGTATACAACAAGTTTTAGAAGGTATAAACAGACGAACAAAATACCGCTCTAAAATGAATTTAGCCCTAAAAGAATTACAAGAATTTTATACTGAATTTGAAACTGAATTCAATTTATTTTTTAAGGAATTAATTGAATTAACAACAGTAAAACATAACGAAATAAAAGAGAGAATTTATGCAACCAGTTTATGATTGTGTGGTTTTAACCGACCAACGTTATTTAGAACAAACAGAAGATATTTACTCACAAAATGTTTTTCTTGAAGATAATTTGGTGCTCAAAGCTTTAAAAAATGAAGGTTTAAATGCCATAAGATTGGCTTGGGATGATGCCAATTTTAACTGGGAAACTACAAAAACTATTATATTTAGAACGACTTGGGATTATTTTGACCGTTTTGAAGAGTTTTCTATTTGGTTAAAAAAAGTATCCAAGCTAACGCGACTTCTAAATAGTGAAGCTATTATTA
>NZ_JBELDZ010000076.1:0-11852 GCF_042094015.1 Aurantibacter sp.
CCCGCGACCCTCACCTTGGCAAGGTGATGCTCTACCCCTGAGCTACTTTCGCAGTTTTAAATGAACTTACAATACAACATTGCGAGTGCAAATTTAAACTAATTCTTAAAACTACAAAGCCTTTTTTAAAAAAATTACAATTTATTCGTTTTAATAAGCATTCTCTTTATTTCATTCAACTTCATTAATGCCTCAACAGGAGTTAACGTATCAATATCTATAGAAGTTATTTCTTCTTTAACACGTTCTAAAAGAGGATCATCTAAATTAAAAAAACTTAATTGCATCTCATCATCTTGAAGCTGCTTTACCTTATCCACCAACCGCTCACTTGAATGTGATTTTTCTAATTTCTTTAAAATTTTATTGGCACGTTGCAATACAATTTGCGGCATTCCTGCCATTTTTGCGACATGAATACCAAAACTATGCTTACTTCCACCTTCAACTAATTTTCGCAAAAACAACACATCATCTTTAAGCTCCTTTACAGAGACATTAAAGTTTTTTATTCTTTTAAATGTTTCTGTCATTTCATTCAACTCATGATAATGAGTAGCGAAAAGAGTTTTTGGTCTTCCTGGATGCTCATGTAGATACTCACTAATTGACCAAGCAATTGAAACCCCATCATAAGTACTGGTTCCACGACCTATTTCATCTAATAAAACAAGACTACGTTTACTTATATTATTTAATATAGAAGCTGTTTCATTCATTTCTACCATAAAAGTAGATTCTCCCATTGAAATATTATCACTCGCGCCAACTCTAGTAAAAATTTTATCAACGACTCCTATTCTTGTAGATTCAGCAGGCACAAAACTTCCTATTTGAGCCAATAAAACAATTAAAGCCGTCTGCCTTAATATTGCTGATTTACCAGACATATTAGGGCCAGTAATCATAATAAATTGCTGGCTTTCATCATTTAAATTGACACTATTAGTAATATATGGTTGGTCTACAGGTAATTGCTTCTCTATAACAGGATGGCGACCTTCAACAATTTCTAAATCAAAAGATTCATCTACGACAGGTAACACATAATTATTTTCTATTGCCAACTGAGAAAAACCACATAACGTATCTATTTTAGCAACTAAATAGGCATTTTGCTGTACTGCTTTAATATATTGACTCATCCAAAGAACCAAATCTAAAAACAATTTTTGCTCAATTACAGAAATACGTTCTTCTGCTCCCAAAATTTTAGCTTCATACTCTTTAAGTTCTTCAGTAATGTATCTTTCTGCATTAACTAAGGTTTGCTTTCTAGTCCATTCTTTAGGAACTTTATCTTTATGTGTATTCCTAACTTCAATATAATAACCAAAAACATTATTAGAAGCTATTTTAAGCGAGGTAATTCCTGTACGCTGACTTTCTCTGTCTAACATTTTGTTTAAATAACTTTTGCCTTCAGTTGACAAAGCTCTTAACTCATCTAACTCTTCTGAAAAACCTTCAGCAATTGTGTTACCTTTTAATATATTAACTGGAGCATTTTCACTAATTGTTTGTTTAATTCTTTCCCTAAGTAAATCACAAGCTTGTAAGCTTTCACCTATAACCTTTAATGATTCATTATCTGTTTGACTTGCCAATACCTTAACTGGAGCAATAGCATCTAAAGAGTTCTTAAGTTGAACAACCTCGCGAGGACACACTTTTTGAGTAGCTATTTTAGAAATTAATCGCTCCAAATCCCCTATTTGCTTAATCTGATTTTGAATAGCGTAAAGACTATCTGTATTTTCTTTTAAGTAAGACACAACATTATGCCTCTGCTTAATCTTTGTAATATCTTTTAAAGGCAGAGCTAACCAGCGTTTTAACAAACGTCCGCCCATAGGAGAAATGGTTTTATCTATTACATTTAAAAGTGTTACTGCATTATTATTAGTAGAATGATATAATTCTAAATTCCGAATTGTAAAACGATCCATCCAAACATAGTCATCTTCCGCAATTCTACTTATGGAAGAAATGTGTTCTAACTTATGGTGTTGAGTTTCAGATAAATAATATAAAACAGCACCTGAAGCAATAATTCCTTCGTGTAAATCTTGAACTCCATAACCTTTAAGCGAGGTAGTATTAAAATGTTTTAATAAAATTTCATTACAATAATCCGTTTTAAAAACCCAATCTTCAATATTAAACGTATGAAAATCATCTCCAAAAGAATTATTAAATTCTTGACGTTTTTGCTTAGCTACAATAATCTCACTTGGATTAAAGTTTTGCAATAATTTATCTATATAATCCAGATTTCCTTGTGAGGTTAAAAACTCTCCAGTAGAAATATCTAAAAACGAAACTCCAATAGTTAGTTTGCCAAAATAAATAGCACATAAAAAATTATTGCTTTTAGATGCTAGCACTTCATCATTTAAAGCAACACCTGGTGTAACTAATTCTGTAACACCACGCTTTACAATATTTTTAGTTTGTTTTGGATCTTCTAATTGGTCGCAAATAGCAACTCGCTCTCCAGCTTTTACAAGCTTTGGTAAATATGTATTTAAAGAATGATGAGGAAAACCTGCTAACTCAATCTCACTTTCGCTACCAGCTCCACGTTTGGTTAAAATAATCCCTAAAATACTTGCTGTTTTTATAGCATCCGAACCAAAAGTTTCATAAAAATCTCCGACACGAAACAACAACAAAGCATCTGGATATTTTGCTTTTATAGCATTATACTGCTTCATTAAAGGTGTCTCTTTTTTAGTTTTTTTAGCCAATGAATAATCTATTTAATGTTATTTTTGCATAGCAAATAAGTTATGCAATGTAATTAATATTTAAGGTTAATTAATAACATTTCCTTTGAAGTTATTTGGATTTATTCACAATTACAATAATTAATTCAATACGAATAATACACTTATGAGAAAGTTAAAAAACAGTGAATTAGATCGACTAAGTATAGACGATTTTAAATCTATTGAAAAAACACCTATTATAATTATTCTAGATAATATTAGAAGCCTAAACAATATTGGATCTGTTTTTAGAACTAGTGATGCTTTTTTAATTGAAAAGATTTACTTGTGTGGAATAACCGCAAAACCACCACATAAAGATATTAATAAGACTGCTTTAGGAAGTACAGATTCTGTTATATGGGAACATATAGAAGATTCAAACAAACTTATCAATAAGCTAAAGTCTGAAAAAATAAAAATCTGCAGTATTGAACAAGCCAAAAACGCTACAATGCTTAACGATTTTAAAGTTGAAAGAGACACTACTTATGCCTTAGTTTTTGGAAACGAAGTTAAAGGTGTGCAACAGTCTATTGTTTCAAACAGTAATTCTGTAATTGAAATACCTCAATTTGGCACAAAACACTCTTTAAATATATCTGTAAGTTGTGGTGTTGTGGTTTGGGATATCTTTTCTAAACTAAAATCTTTATAAATTAAACAACCCACATATAAAATTTCAAAAAAAAAAAAAAACTTTTTAATTAAAAGTCTAAATAATTAACTTTTGCGTTTTTTGAAATTAGACTCTGTATTACATCAATTCTTCCATTGGAATAAAACAAATGCTTTGGCTTTTTGTCCGTTTCATTTAAAAGATGAATAGCTCTTAAGACAGCTTCTGTGTGATTTGCTACAGCTTTTCCAGAATCTATTATTTTCACTTCTTTAGGTAATAGTTTTTTTAATTGTGGCACTAAGTAAGGATAATGAGTACAACCCAAGACCAAATAATCTATATTAGCTTTAATCATTGGTTTTAAATAAGTCTGCAAAAGTAATGTCATCTCTTCAGAATATAATTTTCCAGATTCGATTAAATCTACTATACCTTCTCCAATTTGTTCTACCATATAGACATCCGAACAATAAAGCTTAGTTGTTTTTCTAAACAACTCACTACTTAAAGTTCCTCTTGTGGCTAAAATACCAACAGCTCTTGTTTTTGTTTTTAAACTAGCTGGTTTAATTGCTGGCTCAATACCAATAAATGGTACATTATATGTTTTCCTAAGAATTTTAATTGCATTTGTTGTAGCTGTATTACAAGCAACTACAATTATTTTACAACCATAAGACAATAACAGTTCTGTATTTTCAATACATCTTGCTATAATCCAATCCTTACCTCTTGCTCCATAAGGTGCATTTGCTGAGTCGGCTAAATAAATAGTAGATTCGTTTGGAAGCAACTTATTTACTGCTTTAAAAACAGAAGTTCCACCAACACCAGAATCAAAAAAACCTATAGGACTTTTACTCATATATTTAAACTAGAAAAGCTGACTAAAAATAGTCAGCTTTTCTTAATTATGAAAGGAATTTAAATTAAAATCCTAATTCTTTTTTTACGTCTGCCAATAAGTCTTTACCTTCAGCCATAATAACTCCACCACCTTGAGCAGAATCTAAAACATATTGAAAACCTTGAGCTTTAGCAACTTTTAAAATTGCTGCTTTAGCTTTTTCTGTTATAGGCTTTAATAAATCCACTTCTTTCTTTTGCAACTCTTGCTGTGCTTGAGTTTGAAATTGCTGGATATTACGCTCCATAGTTTGAACCTCAGCAACACGTTTTGTGTTTTCTTCTTCTGTTTTTGTACCAGCTTCTGCTTCGTACTGCTTCATTTTAGCTTGATATTCTTTTACCATAGCTTGAATATCTGCTTCGTAAGTTTTTCCTAATTTCTCAACTTCAGCTTGTGCTGTTTTCATTTGAGGCATAGCAGTAACTAACTCTGTAGTGTTAATATGAGCCACTTTAGTTTGAGCAGTTGTTAATGTAGTTGCAGTAATAAATAATGCTGCAGCAATAAAAAGGGTTTTAAATTGTTTCATTTTTAATAGTATTTACGTGTTATAATTTAATATTTATGTTAATTTGGATCTTCGGCTTTATCAGCTTCTCGTTCTTCTTTTGCTTTTTTCCTAGCTTCATCAGCTTCCTTACGTTTATCTTCAAGCTCTTTTGCCCTCCTTGCTCTATCCGCTAATCTAGCTTGTCTTTTTTCTTCTAAAACTTCTTCTGCTGTTTTAGGAATTTCTACGTTTTCACTAGATTTTTCAGAATTGTTATTTTCTTCAATTTCTGTGGTCTCTGAATTGTTCTTTTCTTTAAGCTCAGCTCTCTCTGCTTCTCTTTTCTCTCTCTTTTCTTTTTTCTCTTGAATTTCAGCCTCTCGCTCTATGCGCAACTGTTCTTTTTTTACTGCTAAGATAGAATCTCTACTTGCTTTTCGCTCCTCTAAAATACGTTGACGTTCTAATTGACTTTCAGATTGCTCTTCTTCAATAACATCATCTTTTTCTGCTTCTCGCTTTTCCGCTCTTGTATTTGCTTGTTCACGTTTTGAGGCTCTATTTAAAATTCTTAAAACCTGATCACTTATATCGTATCTTTCTGCTGAATAAAGCATTACTACATCAGCGGACTTATCAAAAACAAAATCATACTTACGAGTTGTAGCTAAATCTTGTACTGCTTGAAAAATTTGATCTTGAACAGGCTGCATTAACTGCTTACGCTGGATCATTAAATCACCTTGTGGACCAAATCTTTTTTGCTGATACTCAATTATCTCTTTTTCTTCAAATGATAAATCTTCTAAACGCTCCTCAAACAATTCTTTAGTCAACAATGCTTTTTCATTACTTAATGCTTCTCTTTGCTGTTTTATAACATTTAATTTAGATTCTATTTCAGACTTCCATCTTTGAACCTTAGTCGCTAATTGACTTTGAGCCTGCTTATACTCATCAACGTTACTTAAAATATAATCAGTATCTATATACGCAATTTTAGCTCCATCTCGCTGTGCAAAAGAAAGCTTAGAGCTAAAGATTGTTATAACCAATAAAATAAAAACTTTTAATTTCATCTGTATCTCATTTTAATTTTTAACAAATAATAAATATAGTAGTCTATCTTTTTATCCTTGTTTTCAAAATAACGAATTTTAAATTTAAAAACTATATGGTTATAGATTAAATCTCTACTTGTAATTAGAAAATATCGTGCCAAAATGTTTTCTAAATCATTTTTGAGAAATAATTATTTAGAATTGTTGACCAATTATAAAGTGTGTTTGCCAACCACTCTTTATTGATTGCCCAGGAATTGGATCAAAACCATGTCCAAAATCAATTCCTAACAAACCAAACGCAGGCATAAATATACGTACTCCAAGTCCTGCAGAACGATTAAGCGCAAAAGGGTCGTAATCTTTAAACTCATTATAAGATCCTCCAGCTTCTAAAAAACCTAAAGCATATATCTTTGCTGACTGTTTTAGTGTAATTGGATAACGAAGCTCCATAGAGAACTTATTATAAATTGTACCTCCATCTTGAGAAACATTACCAAAATCATCTTCTGGCTGGATTGATTGATTTGGATATCCTCTCAAAGCAATTGCTTCTCTTCCATCAAGACTGAAAGCCCCTAACCCATCTCCTCCTACAAAGAAACGCTCGAAAGGAATAACTCCTCTATCTTGATTATAAGCTCCTAAAAAACCAAATTCCACACTAGGTTTTAAAACAAACTTACCAACTAGCTTAGAATACCAATCGACTTTAAACTTAACTTTATAAAACTCTAACCATTTAAAACGCTCTTGATCGATTTCAGCTATTCTTGCTGAAGCACTAGTTCTGTCTTCAATGCTATTATTTGAATCAGAAATAACATCAGAACTAACATCTCTTTCTTCTTTTAAAGCTGTATAATCTACTCCATTCAACAAAGAATAAGGTAAAGAGAATTTTGCTGTAGCCGAAAAACTAGATCCTCCTGTTGGAAAAATAGGGTCATTAAATGTATTATTTCTACTTAAACCTACAGTATATGCTAAGTTATTAGAATAACCATCTCCGAAAGTAAACAGGCCAGTGTTATAATTTTTAAGATTATAATGTTGAAAACTTAAAGCTTGAGACAATGTAAAATAATCATCAGGTATAGATAATCGTTTGGCTAAACCAACTGTTAATCCTGTGATGTTAAAACGTCTATTCTTATCCGCTGTACCAGAAGAAGGGTCGAATAAAAATTGCTGAGTTTGAGATATTGATGTAGAAAATTGAACTGGTTTTTTTCCACCCATCCAAGGCTCTGTAAAAGAGAAACTATAAGTCCTAAAAAAACGACTTGCCTGAAGTCTCAAAGATAATTTTTGCCCATCTCCCATAGGTAAAGGCTTATATGCATCTTTTTTAAATATATCTTTTAACGAAAAATTATTAAAGGATAACCCTAGAGTACCTATAAATCCTCCACCACCATATCCACCTTGAAGTTCAATCTGGCTAGAACCAGCCTCAACTAAAGAATATTCCATATCTATAGTTCCTTCTTCTGGGTTTGGATTTTTAAAATTTGGAGACAACTGCTCAGCATCAAAGAAACCTAATTGACTTAACTCTCTTACGGTTCTTACTACTTTTTCTTTACTATATAACTCTCCAGGACG
This sequence comes from Aurantibacter sp., assembly GCF_042094015.1. NCBI lineage: Bacteria > Pseudomonadati > Bacteroidota > Flavobacteriia > Flavobacteriales > Flavobacteriaceae > Aurantibacter > Aurantibacter sp. The sequence goes on from NZ_JBELDZ010000076.1 coordinate 7,466, forward strand.
TGTTCTAATCTCTCTATATATAACGTGATCATTAGTCTTATCGTTTCCAACAACTGTAACTTTATTAAAATAGACCGGTTTCCCTTCTGATATTCGTATTTCGATATCAATAACATTACCGCTAGCATTTATTTCAACTGGATTAATTGTAGAAAATAAATATCCGTTATTTTGATACATATTAGTAATATCGTTAGCATCAGGTCTTGAATTATCTGCAATTCTCTTTTGCAATTCAATTCCATTATATACATCACCTTTTTCAACTCCTAAAGTTCTTCTAAGTGTTTCGTCTGAATAAACGGTATTACCAATAAAAGAAATGTCACCATAATAATATTTATCTCCTTCTTCAATCTTAATATCTAAAGAAACCCTACTATCATTTTGCTTAATTAATGTGTCTGAAATAATACGAGCATCTCTATATCCACTTTCTTTATATTTATCTACAATAGATATTAAGTCTGTATTATAGTCCGATTCAATAAATTTAGATCTTTTTAGAACTCTAACAGGATTAACCTGTTTAGTATTCTTCATAGACTTCCTAAGCTTCTTACTAGTTAATACTTCGTTACCTTCAAAATTTATTTTAGAAACTTTCACTTTAGACCCTTTATCTATTCCAACAAAAAGATTTGTTCTTAATTTGTTATTTGTAGAGTCTTTAGAGATGTCGTTAGTTGTTACTTTTACTTTAGCTCCTAAAAACCCCTGTTTTCTATACTTACTCTCAAGATAATTTCTAGTTGTAGTAATTAAATTCTCTGTAACTTTAACACCTTTAGTTAAGTTATTTTCGTTTATTAATGTCTCTTTTTTACCTTTTCTAATACCATTAATTACAACTTCATTTAATTCTGGTAAATCAGACAATCTTATTTCTAAAAAGGCAAGGTCACTTTCGGTTTTTAAAAGATAAACTTCAATATCACTAAACAAATCTGAATTCCACAACTTTTTAATTGCATTACTTATGTCTTCTCCTGGAATTTGAACCTCAGAGCCTTTTCTTAAACCAGAATATGTAATAATAGTTTGAGCACTAAATGTAGTATTCCCTTTTACTGAAATTTCTCCCAGTGTATATTTTGCTCCATTTTCATAACTCAATTCTTGTGATACAAGTGTATTTACACAAAAGAAAAGTGTAGCAAATAATGCTGATTTAAATAATGTTTTCAAAATATTATATTTAACTAAGTTGTTCGCTTGTTTTTCCAAATCGTCGTTCTCTATTTTGATATTCTATTAATGCTTTTACTAAATGTTCTTGGCTAAAATCCGGCCATAGAACATCTATAAAGCATAATTCTGCATAAGCTATTTGCCATAATAAAAAATTACTAATACGCTGCTCACCACTTGTACGTATCAATAAATCTACATCTGGCAAATTTTGCGTGTAAAGATGCGCATTTACAACTGATTCATCTATACTTTCTTCAGAAATTATATTATTTTTAACTTTAGAACTTATCTCTTTAACAGCATTTAACAATTCGTCTCGAGAACCATAACTTAAAGCTAAAGTCAATGTCATTCTAGTGTTTTCCTTAGTTTCCTCAATAACATCATTAAGTTCTAAAAGGACTTTTTTAGGTAAAGCTCCTAAATTACCTATTGCATTTAGTTTAATATTATTTTCTTTTAGAGTAGCTATTTCTTTTTTAAGAGAAGAAACTAATAATCGCATTAAGGTATCTACTTCTAATTTTGGGCGTTTCCAATTTTCTGTTGAAAAAGCATACAAAGTAAGATTTTCTACACCTAATTTAGCACAAGTTTCCACAGTTACTCTAACAGATTTTGTTCCGTTTTCGTGACCAATAGCTCTAAGAAATCCTTTTTGTTTAGCCCAACGACCATTCCCATCCATAATAATGGCAAGATGTTTCGGTAAACGTTTTTTATTAACTTGTTGTATTAAATCCATTAAAAATTACAAAAACAAGGGTTTCGACCAAATGTATAAGTTAATGTAAAACCTGTAAACACATAAAAATCGTTATTATTTATATTTCCAAAACTAAAAGCGTCTAATAGGTTTGGATTATCTGGCACACTTCCATCTATCTCATCTGAAAAAGTAGCTCTAGCACCAATTTCCAGTGATAATAAAAACTTATCTGTTATTTTAGTTTTATAGCCAACAGCTACAGGAATTCCCCAAGCCTGACTTGAAGTATTTTCTGACTGCATATCTCCTTGATTATTAAAAAAGAAATTATCATGAAAAGCCACAGAAACACCTGTATAAATATAAGGTGTAGATTTTGGTCCTAACTTATGTAGGTCAAAATCAAAAAAAGTAAATTCAACTCCTGCAGACAGTTCCAATATACTACTTGTGAATTCATAATTACGTTGAATTCGACTAGGGTCATCTGAGTCATTATCTATTCCAACCAAATCCGTATAAACAACCGAAAACCTATAAGCATGTCTTGGACTTCTATTCCATTTATAAACCGCACCTATAGCTAATTCTTTTGGCGCTATATAAGTTGTTGAACCAACATCGCCAACAAAATTACTTCCACCTAAATAAACGCCAATCTCATTTATTTGAGCTTGACTTATTTGACAAGTGATTAGTAAAATTAATATAACAATAAATTGCTTCATAAAGTCTTAAAAGTTTGCAAATATAATAAATAAGATTAGCCTATTACAATAGGATTGAAATAGTTATAGTTTTAAACTAATTTTATGCTATAATATTGTTTAATTACGTTTGTCTTCTCCCCAAAGTAATTTTTTTCGAAGTGTTTTTAAAAAACTCTCATGAGTTAGTTCAATCATTTTTATTTTAAAAGATGCCTTTTTTATGGTAATTGTAGTATGTTCTTTTAAAGTAGCAATTCTAGAGTCTAAAGAGACCAAATAATTTTTTTCTCTTCCACTAACCTTAAGTGTAATTATTGCATCATCTGGAATAACTAAAGGCCTAGCGCTTAAATTGTGTGGCGCAATTGGTGTTAAAATTAAACTAGAAGTATTTGGTGTAATTACTGGCCCACCACAGCTTAAGGAATAACCTGTTGAACCGGTTGGTGTGGAAACAATTAATCCATCACTCCAATAAGAAGTTAAATATTCATTATTTAAACTAGTTTCAACAGTGATCATAGATGTAGTGTCTTTTCTACTAACTGCAATTTCATTTAAAGCAAAATTCAATTCTCCAATACTTTCTGTATCTGGATTTGTATAAATTTCTAACAAGCTACGCTCAGAAATATTATAATTTTTATTTAAAATAGCTTCAATTGCATCTTGAATTTCGTTTGTTTGAATTGTAGCCAAGAAACCCAATCTACCTGTATTCACACCTATTAATGGTATGTCTAAATCTTTTAGAAAGGTGACTGCTCTTAGAATTGTTCCATCTCCACCAACACTAATTAATAAATCGTAAGAATTATCTAAAACAGTAAATGTGTCTAATTCTAAAAATGAATTTTTATTTATTTCAGCAAAAAACTCAGCCTCAACAAAAACTTCAAAAGATTTTTTATTTAGTACTTCCAAAAGCTTCACAAAAGAATCTAAAGATTTATTCTTATAAAACTGACTATAGATTGCAATTTTCATAATTACATATTTAAGTATTTAGTTAAATAATCCGATCGCTCTTTTAAATTTTCTAAATACAAATCGTCTTCAGTTTCAGATAAAATATTATAACTATACCTTCTAAAACTTTGGATAACATCATTTAAACTGGCATTACCAATTTTAACGGTAATTTGTATCACATCATTTTCTAACCTAGATATAAAAGCGCCTAACAATTTCCCATTATTAGATTCTACTATTTGAGCAACTTCACTAAAAGAATAATCCGACACACTTTTCTCAATAATTAAAATTCCACCTGGTTCAGAAAAAAATGGCGTTTCATTAAATAATTTAATAATATCATTTAACTCGTAATAACCTAAATAATTATTTTGAGCATCTAAAACTGGCATTATATTAGTGTTATTTGCAGCAAAATCTTCCAAAACATTTAACCAAGTTGCATTGTTACGCACAAAAAAACCTTCGGTAGCGTAAGCACATTCAATTAAAGGTTTATCGCTTTCAAAACAATAGGCATCATTTTCAGAAATACAACCTAAATAAGCACCATCTTCATTTTTAATAGGTATATGAGAATATGTTAACTGATTAAACAAAAACTGTAAAGCGCTAACCTTTTCTTTTATTAATAATGGTTTAACATCATTAATTATGTAGTCTGACAGGAGCATAAAATAAATTTAATGGTAGTGCAAATTAATCAATTTTTAAGTCAAAAAACCTCTACTACTTTGTATTTTTGTAATAATTAACACAAAAACTATGACAAAGTTAAGCGTAAACATAAATAAAATAG
>NZ_JBELDZ010000077.1:0-11169 GCF_042094015.1 Aurantibacter sp.
ATTTTCACACTAGCTATACTTCTTCAATCCTTAAAAACTATAGAACTTCATAAATTATTTTATACTGGATTAATTGCTCTAGGAATCGGCATTTTAAGTAATTCTATACCTTTTTGGAATAATCAATTCCAAAATGGACACTTATATTCTAATAAAGAATGGAAAAATTCTGAAATAGCTATTTTTTTAAATTCAACTAATAAATACAACAGCTATAGCAATGCTCCAGATTTTTTAAATTACAAAACTAAAACAATTCATTATTATCTTCCTTTTAAAACAGCTAGACTAGAAAAAACTAATAAAAACTACTATTTAGAATTAGAAGTTTTAAAAGAAAAGCTAAATAAATTTAGTTATGTCGCAATCTATTTTAACAACATAAAAAGAACAAACATAACTCCTGAAGCCATTTTAAAAGATGAATTAAAAGAATTTCCTATAACTTATTTTAAAGATGGATTTATAATTGGATTTATCAAAAAATAAATATCGTAATTAAACCTTTCTAGAAAATTAATGTCTTATTAGTATAACATTTATTTAACCTATTAAAACGACAATTATGACATCAAAAATTTTAAAATTAAGCGTATTAACCATAGCACTTTGTTCATTCACTTTTACTAGTGCTCAAGAAAAAGAAAAAAGAAACCCCGAAAAAGTTTTTAAAAAACTAGATACAAATGGAGATAATTTTATTTCTATGGAAGAATTTAAAGCTCCTAGAGAAAAAAGCAAAGGTAAGATTGAAGCTAAGTTTAAAGAAATAGACACAAATAATAATGGCTCTATTTCTATTAATGAATTACAGGCAGTCAAAAGAGAAAAAACCTCTAGCCCAGAAAATTTAGCAAAAAGATTCGCTAAAATGGATGTAGATAATAGCAGTGCTCTTTCTATGGAAGAATTCAAAAAAGCTTTAATTAAAATGAGGAAAAGAAAAACCAGAAGAGATTCTACTAAAGAATAATTACCACTTAACCTTTCTTAATAAAAAACTCTAAGCATTGCTTAGAGTTTTTTATTATCTTTTATTTTTCTTCAAAAATTTCAAATAAAAATTTTCTACTTTAGTTCTTGCCCAAGGTGTTCTTCGCAAAAACTTAAGACTAGATTTTATAGTAGGGTTAGATTTAAAGCAATTCATATTTAATTCATGACCTAAATATTCCCACCCGTAAAACTCATGTAATTCTGTAACTATATCTGCTAATTTTATACCGTGTAACGGATTATTAATTTGTGTCATTTATTCTGTTATAAATTCTGCTTCAAAAAGCGTTGTAAAATGTTTTAATATTTTAGATTTCACTTCTGATTCATTAATTTTATTAACACCTAATTCTACATTTAAAGAAGCTACTGCTTTACCTCTAATTCCACAAGGAATAATATTATCAAAATATCCCAAATTTGTATTTACATTTAGAGCAAACCCATGCATTGTAACCCAACGACTTGCTCTTACTCCTAAAGCGCAAATTTTACGAGCAAATGGTGTCCCAACATCTAACCAAACACCAGTTTCTCCATCGCTTCTTGTTGCAGTTAATCCATATTCTGCCAAAGTAAGAATAATAACTTCCTCTAAAAACCGTAAATACTTATGAATATCTGTAAAGAAATTATCTAAATCTAAAATAGGATAACCAACAATTTGTCCAGGTCCATGATATGTAATATCTCCACCACGGTTTATTTTATAAAATGTAGCTCCTTTTTCTTTAAGCTGTTCTTCATTTAAAAGCAAATTACTTAAGTCACCACTTTTACCTAAAGTGTAAACGTGTGGATGTTCTACAAAAAAGAAATAGTTCTTGGTTTCTAAGCCAGCATTCTCTCGCTTATTCTTAATCTTAGTATCTAAAATAGTTTTAAAAATGGATTCTTGATAATCCCAAGTTTCTTTAAAATCTTTAGTTCCTAAATCCTTTATGTAGATAGATTTGTTCATCACAACAAAGATACAATTTATCTCTTTGGATTATTCAAAATAATTAATGCGGCAATAACACCAGGAATCCAACCTAAACACCATAAAATAAACACAATTAATATAGAACCGCAACCTTTATCTAAGACAGCTAAAGGTGGGCAAAATATAGATAAGACAACACGCCAAAAACTCATAATTCTTTTTTTTATTTATAGGACGTACTTTTCTTATTTTTGTTACAAATCAAATTTGTTTTGTAATAATAAATAGTATTTTAGTCTTATGAGATATTTACAGTGGTTTGTTTTTCTATTTTTAATTTCATTTTACACAAATGCACAGCATAAATTTGAAGGTTTTATAGATAATACCACTTGGCAAAACAATGTTTACCTATCTGTAGTCGATGATTATAGAACTATTAATGGAATAAACAATGAACAAATCATTTCAAAAACTACAACAGATAGTTTAGGTCGTTTTGAGTTTTCGGGAGATTTATTAGAACCAATACATCAAATTTATAAACTTCATGTAGATAATTGTGATAGTGAAAATTTAGACGAAAACCATTTTATTGGACATTGCAAAGACAGTAAAGATATTTTATTTATTGCAAAAAGCACAGACAGCATTAAGTTTCCATTATCATTTGACGCACAAATGTTTTGTGATATTACTTCTAACAATTCAAAAAACTTAGCTATTATAAAGGTTGATAATCTAATAGAAGAAATGAAATTTTCATATTCTGAATATAATAGCAATGCTAGCCGTAATCTAAATAACAAGAAATGGTTTAAAACGCTACAGGATTTTGGAAAAAAATTAAAAGAACCTTTAGCTGAACTATATATTTATTCATTCTTATCGGATAGAACAAAACCATTCCATGATTATTATTTAGAAGATTTAAGAACTAACACCTATTACACTGAGTTATTAAATCGTTTAAAAACCAATTATCCTAATTCAAAATACACAAATCAATTTGAAACAGAATTACAAATGGATCAATTTGGCTTAGGTGATTCAGAAAAAAAAGCCAAGTTTAATTTCATTTATTTACTTTCAGGTATTCTATTAACATCTTTACTTTTAAATTTCTGGCAGTATTTCAAATCTAAAAAGCAAAAGAGCGAATCTAAAACTCAAGCCAAAGCACAATTAACTAAACAAGAACAAACTGTTTTAGACTTAATTTTAGAAAATAAATCAAATAAAGAAATTGCCGAAACTCTTTTTGTAAGCCTAAGCACTGTAAAATCTCATATAAACAACATTTATAAAAAGGTAAATGTGTCTTCTCGAAACGAGATAAAAGAGCTGTTCTACAAATAGTTACAAAATTCAACCTAGGTTCTAGTCCCTATTTCCAACCCTATGTTTTCAAAGTTAACTTTGTTTTTCAAGAAGTTTGTCTGGTATTAATCACATAAACAATTTATTATGAAAAATGTAGTATTAGAAAACAAGAAAACAGTAAAAACTTCAATTTTAAGCCTTATGCTTTTACTAGCATTAAGTATTACAAGTTTTAGTTTTGCTCAAAATCCAGACAACGCAAAAGCGCTAGGTGTTTTAACTTTTAAAACCAATATTATTGATTATGGAATAGTAGAAAAAGGCACAGATAAATTACGCGTCTTTACATTTACTAACACAGGAAAAGCTCCTATTTTAATTACAAAAGTAAAAACATCTTGCGGCTGCACAGTACCTAATTATCCTAAAAAACCAATTTTACCAGGAGAATCTGCAAGTATTGACATTACTTACGACACTAACAGAATGGGACAATTTAAAAAAACCATTACAGTTATGTCTAATGCAGAAGAAGCTTTAAAGCAATTAACCATTAAAGGAAATGTTGTAGAAAAAGCAACAAAGTAATTTCTAATTTAAAAGCAACTATAATTCTAAGTTAAGATAGTAATTATAGTTGCTTTTTTGTTTCCAAAAATATCTATTCAAATATTGCCGAGAACTGTTTGATTTATTTAAATAAATTTCAACTTCTCTCTAGAAGACAAAATAAATCTAATCTTAAAATGGCTAAAAAATCAGCCTAAATATTACCTTCTAAAAAACACAAAAAGTAGTTTAATAGTTCTGTTAAAAAACGTAATTTTGCTACTTAAAATTATTCTAATGCAATTATCTGAACAAGAATTAGTAAGACGAGAAAAACTGCGCCAACTTAGAGAGTTAGGGATTAATCCTTATCCAGCCGATTTATTCCCTGTAAACAATACATCTAAACGTATTAAATCAGAATTTGAAACAGGTAAAAAGGTTATTATTGCTGGTCGTTTAATGCGTAAGAAAATCCAAGGAAAGGCTTCTTTTGGAGAAATTCAAGATAGTGAAGGACGCATACAAGTCTACTTTAACAGAGACGAAATTTGTCCAGGCGAAGATAAAATGCTGTATAATGATTTATTTAAAAAATTATTAGACTTAGGAGATTTTATTGGTGTTGAAGGTGAATTATTTACTACAGAAGTTGGTGAAAAAACCGTTTTGGTTAAAGACTTTAAATTACTTAGTAAAGCCTTAAAACCTTTACCATTACCTAAAGTAGATGCAGAAGGAAAAGAACATGATGCTTTTGTAGATCCAGAAATGCGTTACAGACAACGTTATGCCGATTTAGCAGTAAATCCGCATGTAAAAGAAGTGTTTGTAAAACGTACAAAGTTATTTAACGCTATGCGTAACTTCTTTAACGACTCTGGATATTTTGAAGTTGAAACACCAATTTTACAACCAATTCCTGGTGGAGCAGCTGCAAGACCTTTTATGACGCATCACAACAGTTTGGATATTCCATTATATATGAGAATTGCAAACGAGTTGTATTTAAAACGACTAATTGTTGGTGGTTTTGATGGTGTTTATGAGTTTTCTAAAAACTTCCGTAACGAAGGAATGGACAGAACACATAACCCAGAATTTACAGCAATGGAAATTTATGTAGCCTACAAAGACTACAACTGGATGATGGATTTCTGTGAGAAGCTATTAGAACATTGTGCTATTGCTGTAAACGGAACAGCAGACGCTACTTTTGGAGAACACAACGTAAGTTTTAAAGCGCCATACAAACGTATTACAATGGCAGATTCTATTAAAGAATTTACCGGTTTTAATATTACAGGAAAGACAGAAACTGAAATTTTTGATGCTGCAAAAGGTATGGGAATTGAAGTAGATGCTACAATGGGTAAAGGAAAACTTATTGACGAAATTTTTGGAGAAAAGTGCGAAGGTAATTACATACAACCAACCTTTATTACAGATTATCCAAAAGAAATGTCTCCGCTTTGTAAAGAACATAGAGAAAACCCAGAATTAACAGAACGTTTTGAATTGATGGTTTGTGGTAAAGAAATAGCAAACGCTTATTCTGAACTTAACGATCCAATAGACCAGCGCGAACGTTTTGAGCACCAATTAAAATTAGCTCAAAAAGGAGACGATGAAGCTACAGAATTTATAGATCACGATTTTTTACGTGCTTTAGAATATGGAATGCCTCCAACATCTGGAATGGGAATTGGAATGGACAGACTAATTATGTTCTTAACCAACAACCAGTCTATACAAGAAGTATTATTCTTCCCACAAATGAAACCAGAAAAGAAAGCCTTAGCTATTTCAGATGATGCTAAAGAAGTTTTAGAACTTTTAACTAAAGTAACTAAAACAGAATTAGACACTTTAAAAGTACAAGCAGGATTAAGTAATAAAAAATGGGATAAAGCCATTAAAGAATTAACTAAAAACACATTAGCTAAAGTTGAAAAAACGGACGATGGTTTATTTGTTGAAGTGGTTTAAATTTTAAATGAAATTCCTACAAAAATATAAAGCATACCTACTTGTAGTGTATGCTTTTTTAATATTACTTCATTTTATAATTAAAGATAATTATTATCCGTTAAGTATTTTGTTTTATGCTTCACCTCTAATATTAATTATATCTTATGGCTGGTTTACAAGTTATGCTTATTACAAGACCAAATTACTTCCATTAATTGTAATTTGTCAGATTATAATTACTACACTATGGTTTGTAAATAATTATTACATAAACAACATTAGATATCACGAATCAAACGCAACCGTATTTTTCTGGAATCTAGCTAAAAAGAAAACTTTCCCATTAAAAACTGTCACTTCTAGAATAGAATCTAAAACGCCAGAACTATTAGCTTTTGTGGAAGACAAATCGATTAATAATTTCAATTCAAAACCTTTAAAAAATTATTCGTATAAAAAGTTAGCAGATAATATGTCTATCTTATATTTAGGTGAATTATTAGATATCCAATTTTACTATAAAGAAGAAAACTATAAATTTAACGTGGTTAAAATTAAATATAAAAATAACATTACTTCTTATCTTATTGCAGATGTTTGGGCAAGTCCTTTTGTGGATAAAAAAGAAGCGTTAACTACAATTTCAGATTATGCAACTAATAACAATATAGATATTATTTTAGGAGATTTTAATACACCTTACGAAAGCATTCATTTTAAGAAATTCTATAGAGAATTTAATAGCTTTCATTCGAAAAACAATGGATTAACAGCAACTTGGTATTATGGCTTCCCATTGCTAGAGTTGGATCAGATTTGGTTGAACAAAAAGCACCAACCGCTTTTATTAGAGAAAAGTCAACATTTAAACTCAGACCACAAATTATTAATAGCAACTTATCTAAAACATTAATTACCTTTACTCCTATGAAAACAGATTACATTATAGTAGGTTGCGGTTTAGCAGGAATTTCCTTTTGTGAAGAATTAAAAGCTAAGAATAAAACATTTGTAGTTTTCGACAATAACTCGCAACAATCTTCTACAGTTGCTGGTGGAATGTATAATCCTGTAATTTTAAAACGTTTTACTGGTGTTTGGAAAAGTAAAGAGCAATTAGAACTAGCTTTGCCTATTTATTCAAAAATTGAAAAAGATTTAAATCAACAATTCGATTATAAAATTCCTGTTCATAGATTATTTAATAATATCCAAGAACAGAATAAGTGGTTTACAGCATCAGACAAACCAAATCTTTCAGACTACTTATCTACTACGCTTTTAAAAAGTACTAACCCAAATATAAATGCGCCTTTTGGTTATGGTGAAGTTTTACAAACAGGACGAGTAGATACTAAAAAATTAGTTTCGGCATATAGAAAAGATTTAGCTAACAAAAATTTATTAATTACGGAAGCTTTTAATTACAATGAATTAAAGACCGAAGACAATAAAGTCACATATAAAAACAGAGAAGCAAAACATATTATTTTTGCCGAAGGTTATGGTCTTAAAAGCAATCCTTTTTTTAAAGAACTACCTTTAGAAGGTTTAAAAGGCGAATTAATTACCATAAAAGCACCAGATTTAAAATTGAATGAAGTAATTAAATCTAGTGTATTTATTATGCCTTTAGGAAACGACTTATACAGAATTGGAGCCACTTTTGACAGAGATAACAAAGACAATAAAATTACAGAAAATGGCAAAGCACAATTAATTAAAAAACTGAAACCTTTATTAAACTGTACTTTTGAAGTGGTAAATCATACCGCAGGAATTAGACCAACAGTTTCGGATAGAAGACCTTTAGTTGGAACACACAAAACGTTAAAAAATCATCATATTTTAAATGGTTTAGGAACTCGTGGAGTTATGATTGCTCCTTACGTTTCAAAAGCTCTTTTTAACGCTATTGAAAACAATATAGCATTGGATGAAGAAATTGATATTAGCCGATTTAACAATTAAGTAAAATCAGCTAATTTATATTCTTTAACTATAAAATTATTTCAAACTTTATTTTGAAGAATTCTCTTCCCATTTTTCTTTATGCATATCTTCAAAATGCTCTGGAAACCAAGAAGGAACTTCAAGTTTATTATTAAATATAAACAATGCCATTTCTCTAGTTTCAGATTTAGACAAACCTGTTTTTGGCATTATACCAAACCGTTTAATTGGTCCTTTCATTAAAGCATTCTCTTCTGTCGGATTAAAAATATAGTCAGACATTTGAGTCACAAATAATTCTTTTGTTGGATAGGTGTTTAAATATTTATTTTTTATTCCTGCTAAAGGTGGAGCAAGCATATTATCATGAGAAGTAGAGTTTGGATTATGGCAAGCATAACAAGTATTCGTTAATATTAAATCTCCTTCTGATTTAGATAAGACTTTTATCTCTTTTATACTGTTTTCTTCAAGATCAGAAAGTACTCGATTAACATTTTTAGGGCTATTATTACACGAAAGTAAAAACACAACAAGACTACTTAAAATTAAGGTTTTTTTCATTTTTAAAAGGTTTAAAATTTATAAAATTAGATATAAAAACTCACGCTAATTTTACGTTAGCGGTAGAAGTGGCATCCTTTTTTTTATTTAGCAAATGGCAAAAAAAGATATAACGGATAACGCGACCTTTAGGTAACGTTATAAAACAAAAACTAATCTTTAGTCTTATCGTAACTCATAAAAAGATTTATCCAAATATTACGAGAAACTCTAATAATTATAGGGTAAAAAGCGAACATAGCTAAAACAATTGCAATAAAAGCGACATTTAAACTACTTCCAAGAAACAAATAACTTATAACAAAAGCTGCTACTGCAAATGCAATTCCAACACCATAACTTACATACATTGAACCATAAAAGAAGGACGGCTCTATTTTATATTTTGTTTTACAATGACTACAACTTTCTTGCATTTCAAAAAGCTGAGTCACTGCATATGGATTAGAGTTTTTATACATACTCTCATTATGGCATTTTGGACAAACACCTTTTAAAATTCCAAATAACTTAGATCCTTTTTTAAACATATAAATTGTGTACTTTTGCAATCTTAAAAACTAAGACCTTTAACAATACAAAGTTACAAAATACAAGAATAGTATTAAGTAACAAAAGTCACATAACTATGCTTAATATTCATAATTTATCTATTTCTTTTCAAGGCGAATATTTGTTCGAAGACATTACATTTAAGCTAGTTCCTGGAGATAGAGTTGGATTGATTGGAAAAAATGGTGCAGGTAAATCTACAATGCTTAAAATTCTATCTAAAGAATTAGAGCCAGATACAGGGCAAATTGCTGCAGATAAAGATTTAAAAATTGGTTTTTTAAAGCAAGATATTGACTTTGTTTTAGGTAGAACTGTTTTAGAAGAATCTTATCAAGCTTTTACAGAAATTAAAACCCTTGAAGCTAAATTAGAACAAATTAATTTTGAATTAGCAGATAGAACAGATTATGAATCTGAAAGTTATAACCAATTAATGGTTGATTTAAACGATTTTCAACATCAATATGAAATTATTGGTGGTTATAACTACCAAGGTGAAACTGAAAAAATATTACAAGGTTTAGGTTTTAAACGTGAAGACTTCAATAAACTTACCGACACATTTTCTGGTGGTTGGCGTATGCGAATTGAGTTAGCAAAATTATTACTTCAAAATAACGATTTATTACTTTTAGATGAACCTACAAATCACTTAGATATTGAATCTATTATTTGGCTAGAAGGGTTTTTAAAAAATTATTCTGGAGCTGTAGCTATTGTCTCTCACGATAAAATGTTTTTAGATAACGTAACCAACAGAACTATTGAAATTTCTCTTGGAAGAATTTACGATTACGCTAAGCCTTACACTCAATATTTAGTATTACGTAAGGAATTACGTGAGCAACAGTTAGCATCGCAAAAAAACCAACAAAAAAAGATTGAACAAACCGAAAAACTAATTGAAAAATTCAGAGCGAAAGCCAGTAAAGCAACAATGGCGCAATCTTTAATTAAGAAATTAGACAAAGTAGATAGAATTGAAGTTGATGAAGACGACAATAGTGTAATGACATTAAACTTCCCTGTTTCTGTAACGCCTGGAAAAATTGTTATTGAAGCAGAAAATATTTCTAAAAATTACGATAAAAAAATGGTTCTATCCTCTGTAGATTTAATGATAGAGCGTAATATTAAAACAGCTTTTGTTGGACAAAACGGACAAGGAAAATCTACTTTAGCAAAAATTATAGTTGGTGAATTAGAACACGATGGCAATTTAAAACTAGGCCACAATGTTCAGATAGGTTATTTTGCTCAAAATCAAGCTGAATATCTAAATGGTTCTAAAACCGTCTTAGATACAATGATTGATGCTGCTAATGAAACAAACAGAAGTAAAGTTAGAGACATATTAGGTTCATTTTTATTTAGAGGAGAAGAGGCCGAAAAATATGTTCGTGTACTTTCTGGAGGAGAACGTAATCGTTTAGCTTTAGCAAAATTAATGTTACAACCATTTAATGTTTTGGTAATGGATGAACCTACCAATCACTTAGATATAAAATCTAAAAACGTATTAAAAGATGCCTTAAAACGTTTTGAAGGAACATTACTTTTAGTTTCACACGACAGAGATTTTCTACAAGGATTAACAGAAACCGTTTACGAATTTAAAGACAATAATATTAAAGAATATTTAGGCGATATTGATTATTACCTAGAAAAACGAAATGTTGAAAACTTACGTGAAGTTGAAAAACGTACCGTTGTAAAAGTTACACCTAAAGAAAAAAACAAGCAATCTTACGAAGATCAAAAGAAATTAAAATCTTTAAACAATAAGCTAAGTAATACCGAATCTAAAATTAATACCCTTGAAAAAGAAATTAAAGAGATAGATGTAGAATTAGCAGTTAATTATGATGAAGTAGTTTCTAAATCAGACTTCTTTGACAAATATCAAGCTAAAAAAGACAGGTTAGTGAAACTTACAGAAACTTGGGAAGAAATTACAATAGAACTAATGGAACTAGAAGACTAAACTATGTTCGAACACTTCTTTCAATGTCCTTATTGTTGGGAAGACATTTCTATGCTTTTAGATAATAGCATTAGACAACAAACCTATTTAGAAGATTGTGAAGTTTGTTGTAATCCAATAGAAATTACACCACAGTTTATAGAAAATGAGCTAATTAGCTTTCTTGCAGAAAATATTGAACAATAATTTTAAATAAACACTTGTTTTATTCAAAAACCATTGTATATTTGCAGTCCGAAACACTTTTGTCGACATTATGAATCGAAAGTTAAAAGCTAAGTAAACTGTTTCAAATTATAAATCGCGGGATAGAGCAGTAGGTAGCTCGTCGGGCTCATAACCCGAAGGT
>NZ_JBELDZ010000078.1:0-11088 GCF_042094015.1 Aurantibacter sp.
TTACCTACAACGTGTTATATAACAACTTTTATCACCGATATCCCGTAAATAACTCGGGTTATAATAAGATAACTATCATTGTTATCCCGTAAAGGTAATTTAATTATTTCATTATCCAAGTCGCATTTTTTTGTTGTAATTATGATGAAAAATAAGTAAAATTCATTTTATATGAAACGTAACTTCTATTTGAAGTTTACAAATTAACTCTAACACTTTTAGGAACTAGTTTTGTGTAATCACCATTGTTTCTAATTACTTCTCTAACTATAGAAGAAGATATATAAGATGTATTTGCTGCGGTTAATAAAAACACAGTTTCTATAGGCGCTAAATCTCTATTGGTATGCGCAATAGCTTTTTCGAATTCAAAGTCTGCAGGATTACGCAAGCCTCTTAAAATAAATTCAACATTGTTTTCTTTGCAAAAATCTACAGTTAACCCTTTGTAGTCAACCACAGTTACTTTTGGTTCATTTTTAAAAGCTTTCTTTATAAAGCTTTTACGTTCTTCTAGAGAGAACATATATTTTTTACTTGAGTTAACACCAATAGCTACAATAATCTCATCAAAAAGTGTAACGCCACGTTCTATAATATCAAAATGTCCTTTGGTAATTGGATCAAAAGATCCTGGAAAAATTGCTCTTTTCATAACCTTAAATTTTTACTTGCGTTTATTTTAGAAGTCTCTTTTATTTTAAAGCTTCTTCAATAGCATTGTTAAATAATTCTGCCATACTAATTCCAGCAGCAGCAGCTTGTTGAGGTAAAATGCTTGCTTCCGTTAAACCTGGAATTGTATTTATTTCTAATAAATGAGGTTTTCCATCTTTAAAGATAAACTCACTTCTACTAAACCCTTTCATTTTTAAAATTTCGTATACTTTTTTAGCCTCAATAGCTACTAAGTTTTCTTGTTCTGTTGTTAATCGTGCTGGTGTTATTTCTTGAGATTTCCCTAAATATTTTGCTTCGTAATCAAAGAAATCGTTTTCAGTTACAATTTCGGTAATTGGTAATACTTTAGTTTCACCTTTATAAGTAATTACACCAACAGAAACCTCTATGCCATCTAGGTAAGACTCAATTATAATTTCATCATCTTCCTTAAAAGCAATATCTATGGCTTTATCTAATTCTTCAATTTTATGAACTTTAGAGATTCCAAAACTACTACCTGCTTTATTGGCTTTTACAAAACAAGGTAAACCTACTTTGTCTATAATATTTTGCTTATTAATTTTATCTCCTTTATTAATATAGAAACTATTGGCAGTTAAAATACCATAAGGTTTTAAAATGCTTAAGCAATCACGTTTATTAAAAGTTACACTTGCTTGGTACATTCCACAACTTGTATGCGGCATATTGAGTAACTCAAAATATGCTTGCATATAACCGTCTTCTCCAGGAGAACCATGAATGGCGTTAAAAACACAATCAAAAATGATTTTTTTGTTGTTTTCTAAAATAGAAAAATCGCCTTTATTAACGGTGAATTCTTCATTTTTAGAGTTAACATAAACCCATTTATCTTTGAAAATGTGAATACAATAAGCATTGTATTTTGAAACGTCTAAGTTACTGTAAACTACGTTTCCGCTTTTTAGAGAGATTTCAAATTCACTTGAAAATCCTCCCATAATTATAGCAATATTTTTTTTCATTTATATTGAAAGTGCTTTTTGAGTATGTAAAGTATAAATCTACTGCTATTTTATTAAATTTGGAAGAATAAACCTTTTAGTTTTTTATATTTGTTAAACAATATGGGAAATATGAGTTTGGTAAAATTTTTAATGAGTAAAACATTTTTTAAACAAGTAGCTTTGGCTATTGTTGCAACAGTTGTAATTGTGTTTTTGGCCTTAATGTGGTTAGATAGTACAACCAATAATGGAGAATTTAAAACCGTACCAAGTCTTACAGGTAAATCTCTAAAGGTCGCGGAGATTGAGTTAAATAAAGAAAGTTTGGTTTTAGTAGTCCAAGACTCGGCTAATTACAATCCAAAATACCCTCGTTTTTCTGTAATAGAACAAGATCCAATTTCTGGTAATAAAGTTAAAGAGAATAGAAAAATATATGTAACGTTAAATCCATCTGGTTATCGTAAAGTATTAGTGCCAGATTTAAAACAACGAACATTAAGGCAAGCAAAACCAGCTTTAGAAGCTTTGGGTTTTAAAATTGGTAAGCTAACCTATGTTAACAATATTGCAAAAGATGTTGTTTTAGGGATGGAGTTTAAAGGAAAGCCTATTGCACCAAATAAAAGATTACCTAAAACAACTGTTATAGATTTAGTTTTGGGAAATGGAAAACGTCCAGGAAATTTATCTACAACAGAAACACCATAAGAATATAATGGACGATAACACGCCGAAATTAATAGAGAAATCAGAAGACGGATTATACGAACATTATAGTTTTACAGCTGATAAAGGGCAAAAGCCATTACGTATTGATAAATATTTAATGAATTTTGTTGAAAACGCAACGCGTACTAAAATTCAAGCTGCAGCAAAAAGTGGAAATATTCATGTAAATGGAGAACCTGTAAAATCTAATTATAAGGTTAAAGGCGAAGATGCTATAAAAGTACTTTTTGAGCATCCACCATTTGAGAATTTATTAGTTGGAGAAGATATGCCAATTGATATTGTTTATGAAGACGATGATTTGTTGGTTATTAATAAGCAAGCAGGAATTGTTGTGCATCCAGGACACGGAAACTATTCTGGTACTTTAATAAACGGATTAATTTTTCATTTTGATAATTTACCAAATAACTCTAGCGATAGACCTGGATTAGTTCATAGAATAGATAAAGATACTAGTGGGCTTTTGGTTGTTGCAAAAACAGAACAGGCAATGGCACATTTATCTGCGCAATTTAAAGCAAAAACTAGCGAGCGTGAATATGTTGCAATTGTTTGGGGAAATGTTGATGAGGATGAAGGAACTATTGAAGGACATATTGGAAGACATCCAAAAAATAGATTGCAAAATACAGTCTTTTTTGGTGAAGATGAAGATAAAGGAAAACCAGCAGTAACGCATTATAAAGTTCTTGAACGTTTGGGTTATGTAACCTTAGTGTCTTGTAAGTTAGAAACTGGAAGAACACATCAAATACGCGTGCATATGAAACATATAGGACATACGCTTTTTAACGACGAACGTTATGGTGGAGAACGTATTTTAAAAGGAACAACTTTTACTAAGTACAAGCAATTTGTAGATAATTGTTTTAAAATATTACCAAGACAAGCATTGCACGCCAAAACTTTAGGGTTTGTACATCCAACTACAAATAAATTTATGAGTTTTAATACAGAAATCCCTGAAGATATGGCTACTTGTATTGAAAAATGGAAATCGTACTCTAAACATTTAGACGAGTAGAGTTTTTATTCTAAATTTGATTATCAATTAGAACGTATGAAATTAGTGATATCTCCAGCAAAGTCTTTAGATTTTGAAACTGTATTACCAACCGAAAAATTTACTGAAGTTCAATTTTTAGATAAATCTGAAAGATTGAATAAATTATTGCGTAAAAAATCTGCAAAAGCTATTAGTAAGCTTATGAAAGTAAGCGATAATATTGGTCAGTTAAATTACGAGCGTTTTCAAAATTGGGAACTACCTTTTACTCCAAAAAATGCAAGGCCAGCAATTTATGCTTTTAGTGGCGATGTTTATAGAGGTTTTGATGCTTATACTTTAGAGACTTCAAAATTAGATACCTTAGAAAGCAAGGTTAGAATCTTATCTGGTTTATATGGTATTTTAAAACCATTAGATTTAATTCAGCCTTATAGATTAGAAATGGGGACAAAATTACCGGTTGGTAAAAATAAAAACCTTTACGAATTCTGGAAAAAAGACATTACTGCTCAATTAAATGAAGAGTTAGAAGATGATGAGGTTTTTGTAAACTTGGCAAGTAACGAATATTTTAAAGCTATAGATACTAAAACTCTAAAAGTGCCAGTAATTAATGTGGCTTTCAAAGAATATAAAAACGACACTTATAAAATTGTAGCAATTTTCGCAAAACTAGCGCGTGGTCTTATGGCACGTTATATTGTAGAAAACAATTGTGAAACTATTGAAGATTTAAAAGGTTTTAGAGTTGACAACTATGGTTTCTCGCAAGAGTTATCTTCTGATACAGAATTGGTGTTTACACGTTAGATAATAGTTGACAGTATTTAGTATTCAGTTTACAGTTTTGTCATTTTTCTAATAAGCGGAATTTGTTTTCATTTAGCTAGGACTAAAAATATTAAGTTCCATTCCTAATTCATAAGCTAAATCTTGAGCAGAAATAGTTGCTTTTTCTTCTTGTTTGTAACGTTTTAAAATAATACGTTCTCTGTGGTTTTTGGTTAGCATATAAACTTCAAATACTTTGTTTGAGTGGAATGTTGTTGTTTTTTGAGATGCGATAAAGCGATAAAAACCAAGTCCAATGTTTCCAGTTAAAATTGCAATATCTGTAAATCTCTCAAATGATTTCCATTTTCCTAATCTTAGCCCTAAAAAGAAAATAGTTTTTTTAAACTTATTATTTCTTTTATCAAGTATAATTCCATCTTTAGCAGTTGCTAAAAACAATCCTAGAATTAGAAGTATTAGGCCTATAAAAGTTTGGGGTAATTCAAGATGGGTGAAAAGAGCTAATCCCATTATCATAAGAAATTAACCGAAAACAATTAAATTAATTGGAAAGACTTTTTCTAGTTTAAGTTTTATCATACTTATGTGTAGTATGTTTTATGGAATTGTTACAGGTTTTTTGTTTTTATTTTAATCCTCAGTATTAAAATACACTTTATAATAATTCATTTTTTTTTCCTCATCATAACCACGTTCTAAATATTCTGTAGAAGCATCTGGCGCATCAATATCTAGTTTTATTTG
Organism: Aurantibacter sp.; assembly: GCF_042094015.1. Classification (NCBI taxonomy): domain Bacteria; kingdom Pseudomonadati; phylum Bacteroidota; class Flavobacteriia; order Flavobacteriales; family Flavobacteriaceae; genus Aurantibacter; species Aurantibacter sp. The sequence continues at coordinate 4,936 of NZ_JBELDZ010000078.1, forward strand.
AATGTTTGTATCTAACTTTATTTCAGATTTAATCTTTTTCTTTTCTTTATTAAAAACAGTTTCAGCTACATCAAACTGGTTTCTAATTAAAACATCGTTTTCGCCTTCAAATTCTTTTTTATAATCGTCAAATAAGGTTTTGTATTTGTCTTCTTCAAAGACTTCATCTTTAAAACGCTCAACATTTACAATTTCATTTTCTTTAAAAAAGTCTACTGTTTTTGCTAAAAACGTACTGCGTTCTTGTTGTCCGTAAGTGTTTTTTATAATTTCTGTAGAAAACTCTTTACACAGTTCTAAATAGTTTTGTGTATGGCTATTAGTATCGTCTGCATATTTAATGTTCAAGAATTTATTAATCCAATATTGTGTGTCGTAATTATTGTTATCTACGCTTAAAATAATATTTCCTTCTCTATCGCTAGTATTTAAAATAAGGCAACCTTTATCTACTTTTTTAGAGTTAATTCCGCTTTGTACCAAAACATCGTAACTATTGTTTTCTAAATAGGTTTGGAAAAAGTTGGTTTTATTTTCAATTTTAAAAATTCCCAAAGCATCAACAGTCATATCATTATACTGTATGCCATTAAAATAAACTACTAAAACATCTCCTGTTTTTATTTGTGCCGAGTTGGATTGCTCAAATAAATGTGTTACAATATGTTTGGAAGTATCTAAAAACTGATTGTCATCGCCAAAAATTAAGTTGGCGTAATTATTAATTTCGTTAAGCTCTACATTGGAGTGATGATTAAAGCGATGACTTTGTACAACGCTACCAAATGGACGTAATAAAAATGGAAGCATAAGTTCGTAACTAGCTTCGTCAAAAACGACTTCTTTTTCTGAGAATGCATTTTTTGTGCTGTTAAATTTGTTTCCAACTTTATGGATTACACATTTAAATATGGATGCGTTGTTACGTTTTATCATTAGTTTGTGGTATAAAATAAGATGCTATTAGAATCTCCTTTTGTGATAATTTCTAAGTTATTGGTGTTTTTTAAATCTATAGTTGCATTTCCAAATATGGGAAAATTAGGTAATAGTTTTGCGTTACTATCAAACACATAAATTTTTTGAGTTTGTAAATCTGTTGTAGATGCAAATATTTTATTGTTGGAGTAGAACAGGTTTGGTTTTGTGTAATTTCCAAAATCTAATTCTATGGTTTTGTTTTTTATGGTTAATTTGTTTTCGGACTGATAAATTAACGTTTTGCTACTAGCATCAAACCCGTGTTTTTTATTTAATAGTAAACTTTGTTTTGCTGCGTGACCTTTATGATTTACTTGGATTAATTCACCAGATGTATTAGTAAATGTAAACTTGTTATTGTTTAAAAAGATATTATTATCAGAAAAATTAAACTCATCTTTAACTGTTACTCTTGTTTTCCCAACACGATCTAAAACAATTAATTTGTTTTTTGAGCTAAACACAATGTAATCTTTGCTGCCAATTCTAAAATGTTTTGGCTGAGATGTAATTTTGTTGTCTTTTTTGTATTTAAATCCAGTAACAGTTTTTCCTTTTGCGTCTAACATTAAAAGTTCTTTTTTCTGAGTAATTAAAAAACGATAGTCCTTTTTGCCATCGTAATCAAACACAGAAAGCGGTTGTGTAATGTTATCATTTAATTTTACAGGAAAGGGTTTTACTTGGTTTCCATTTCTGTCTAAAATATAAATGGCTTTTTTTGTGGCAAAAGCCAATTGTAATCTTCCGTTTTTATAAAGATCTACTTGTTCTATTTTTCCAAGAACTTCGTCTTTTAAGTCTTTTTTCCAAAGAATTTTACCTGAATTAGAAATAAGGTATAAAGTGTTTTTTATGTCTTGAGCTACAATTTCGTTTTTACCAGAAACGTGATTTTTTACAAATTGTGGCTTGTTTAAAATGGCGTGGTCTAGTTTAATATTGAATTTTTCGCTTATAGTGTTTACTTTTTTAGTGATTTTACTTTTATTAAATACAGCATTGAAATGAGCAAAATCATAATCGTAACTAAACTGAAAAGCACTTGTTTTATAGTCGTCTAAAGTTAAATTAGATGTGTTTTTTACAGATGAATTTAAAATTGAAGCTAAAGCGGAATTATTCACAACTTGTAATAAAGAACTTTGGCTACTTAGTTGCTTGCTAACTGCTTTGTAGTAGTCTTTAAAAAATAATGTTGTTTTGTTCTGGTAATTTGCAATTATGTTTTGAAGTGTTTCTTTAGAAGATGAAAACACAAAAAACTGATCTATTTGACAATACATTGTAACCTCTTGATTTATAAAAGGCGAAAAATGATTTTTAAGAATATCTGTTTGACTATAACTATATATAGGTATACTTCTGTAAACTTCAATTTCGTTTTGCTCTTCTTGTAAAGCAATTTGAGTTAATTCTGTATCTATAGTATTTAAAACAAACGCATTTGTATCATTATATATAACTCCAATTTCTGTAATATTATCAAAAAGTAAGGTTTCTTTTTTTACGGTTGCTTTTTTATTGAACGTGTTTAAGTTTTCGCGGAAGATTTCAAAATCGTTATATGTAACACTTAAAAAACCATCCGAATTATTTGGTGTAATTAAAGCCAGCTCGTTTTCTTGAGGAATAGTATTAGTAAATACATTTATTAGGCTTTTAGTGGAATCTTTCGCTTTTGAAATTCCGTTTAGTAAAATGTTTTCTTGAGATAAATCTACATCGAAAGCTAAATAATTAGTTAGTTGTTTTTTGTTTAATAAACTATCTATAAATATTGGTTGCTTAAAAATTGTTGTTTGGTTACTTAAAATTGAAATTTCTGATGTTTTATTTGTTGTTTTTAGTAATTTTAAAAGGTCTTCGTTTTTCTCTAGATTATAAATAGCTTTAAGTTGTTCTTTAGAATTTGCACCAATAATTACAGAATCCCTTAACGCAACATATAAGTTTTGGTTGTTAAAAGTGATTTTTTCAGCCATTATAGCGTCAACTGAAACAGAATCCCTTAAAATATTCTTGTTACTTAAGGATTGAACTAAAGAATCTGAATAAGCTGTAGCAAACGAAAACTCTTCCGAAGAAAAAAGGTTTACATATATAGGTTGCTTTGTTTTTATATAATTAAATATTGAAAATTTCTCTTTTAATGTAGAATATGTTTTTGTTTTGTCTAATTGATTTAAAAAATGAGAATTATTTATGTTACTAGATAATTGTTCTAAACCATTAATTCTAAGAATAGTTTGTGCATTTTTATTTAAAAAATCTTCTGGGTTAGCATTCTTGTAATCTGTATTACAAGCAAAAAGAGAGATAAATATTAAGGATAGCAAAAATGCTTTCATATATATAAGGATTTTAAAACGCTAATTTAATTATAACTTTAGATTAAGTTCTAGTTGTTCTGGTAATAATTTAAACGATTTTCTGTGATATTTTGTTGCGCCATATTTTTTAATAGCAGCTCTGTGTTCTTTTGTTGGATAACCTTTGTTTTGTTTCCAGTTGTACATTGGGAATTCTTCGTGAATTTTATTCATATAATCATCTCTGTATGTTTTTGCTAAAACCGAAGCTGCTGCAATGCTTAAATATTTTCCATCGCCTTTAATAATAGTTTCGTGTGGTATGTTTTTAAATGGCTTAAACTTATTTCCGTCTACAATAATAAATTCAGGAATTGGTTTTAATTGCTCAATAGATTTTTGCATTGCCAAAATTGAAGCATTAAGAATGTTAATTTTATCAATTTCAGCTTCGTAAATATGAGTAAATGCAAAGCTTAAAGCATCTTCTTCAATAATTGGACGCAATAAATCACGTTTTTTCTCGCTTAATTGTTTGGAGTCATTTAGAATGTCGTTTTTAAAATTTGGTTTTAAAATCACCGCAGCAGCAGTAACTGGTCCAGCTAAACAACCTCTGCCAGCTTCGTCTGTGCCGCATTCTAATATATTTCCAGAGTGATTAATGGATAGCATAATTGGTATTAACTTTTTTTAAGGCTTTACTTCTAAGATATTTCCTATTTTTGACACTAAATTATAAAATTGCAAGGTCTAAAATTTCTCTTGATGAAAAAAATAATTGTATTTCTCTTTTTAGTTAGTGTTCAATCTATGTTTGCTCAAAGGCCAGCAAGCCAGATAGAACGTAGACCTGCTATGGATGAATTAAGTTTTCCAAATGATTCTGTAAAAAAGAATTCTAAGAGTTCTAATAAAATTGACAAAAAAAGAGAAGCCAAAATTACTGATTACTTGATAATCTCTCATGTAGCAGATACTACATATGTAGATACAACTTTAACTGTAGCAAAAGATTATAAATATAATTACTTAAGAAAAGACAACTTTGAACTTCAGCAATTTTCAAATTTAGGACAAACCTATAATACATTAGGATACGATTTTTCTTCAATGAGATTAATGCCTCAGTTTGGTGCTAGAAGTAAGCATTTTAATTATATGGAAGTTGAAGATGTTAATTATTATCATGTTCCAACGCCACTATCAGAATTGTTTTATAAATCAGCGTTTAAACAAGGTCAGCTTTTAGATGCTTTTTTTACAACAAACACGTCTAAGCAGTTTAATATATCTATTGCGTATAAAGGTTTGCGTTCTTTGGGAACTTATCAGCATATTTTATCTAGTACGGGTAATTTTAGAACAACAGCAAGTTATCAGTCAAAAAACAAGAGATATGTTGCGCATGCCCATTTTTTATCTCAAGATATTTTGAATCAAGAAAATGGTGGATTAACAGATGAAAGCTTAGGGTTTTTTCAGTCTGGAGATAAAGATTTTTTAGACAGAGGAGTTTTAGAAGTTAATTTTCAAGATGCAGAAGGTGTTTTAAAAGGAAAACGCACGTATTTAAATCACTATTACCATTTAATAAAAAAGCAAGATAGTGTGTCTTATAATAATGTATCTGTTGGGCACATTTTTAAATTAAAAGATAAGAACTATAGATTTACACAATCTACAGAAAATGATTTTTTTGGCGATGCAGCTTATTCTAGAAATCTAATAGACTTTGTAAAGCTTGAAGAACTATATAACGAAGCTAGTATTACTTATAGTAATAATGTTATTGGTACATTAAAAATATTTGGAGCACATACCGATTATAATTATGGTTATGATAAGCTTATAATACAACAAAACCAAACAATTACAAACAGGCTTAAAGGAGATGTGTTTTCTGTTGGAGGGAAATATAATAAAAGAATAAATAGGTTTAATATAAAAACTGAAGCTGGTGCAAATGTTTCAGGAGAATTTAATGGTAATTATTTTTTAGCAAAAGTAGATTATAAACTTAATGAAGATATTTTATTAAAGGCAGCAATAAATAACAATACTGTTGCTCCTAATTATAATGCGCAGTTGTATCAAAGTAGTTATTTAAATTATAATTGGTTAAATAAATTTAATACTATAAAGACTCAGCAGGTAGATGCGGAAGTCATCTCTAAAAAATGGGCAAATGTAAAGTTACAAGCTTCAACAATCAATGATTATGTGTATTTTATGAAAAATACAACATCAGAACAGATTGAGGCTCTACAAAATGACAAGAGTATTTCCTACTTAAAACTAAAGATTAATAAAGATATTAGGTATAGGCATTTGGGGTTAGAAACTACAATTCAATATCAAAAAGTGAACGATAAAAATGAAATTTTTAATGTTCCAGAGCTTATAACAAGGAGTACATTATATTATGAGAACTTTGCATTTAAGAAAGCTCTATATTTTCAAACAGGATTTACAGCTAGTTACTTTACCGAATATTATATGAATAATTATAATCCTTTACTTTCAGAGTTCTACGTACAGAGAGATGTTGAAGTGGGAGGTTTTCCTAAGATAGATTTCTTTATTAATGCTAAATTGAGACAAGCGCGTATATATTTAAAAGCAGAGCATTTTAATGCAGCCTTTACCGGAAGAGATTATTTAACGGCACCAAATTACCCTTACAGAGATTTTTCTGTTCGATTTGGTTTGGTTTGGAATTTCTTTATGTAATAATATTTTTTTTTTGATTACAGTTGTTATGTTTGTTTTATTTGTAGTTGTAAAAGCGTTTATATCGTTGTACTAAAGAGTGTTATGTAATTTAAAAAAAAATAAACAAAATAATTACCAAAAAGTA
>NZ_JBELDZ010000079.1:0-11021 GCF_042094015.1 Aurantibacter sp.
TCAAGATTTTAATTATAATATAAGTTCTTTTACTCCAAAAAAGAATAAATACTACGACTTGATAAAAGCTTTATGTAAAGAGAAAAATGTACATTTGATATCTTTTACAACTCCTATTTGCAAACAGGCTTTGGGCAGTAAAGATTATTTTAAAAATATAGAATCTATATATCCAGAAGTAATCAATTTAGAACATGTAGTTGTTGAAGATAAATATTTTAGTACTTGCGGACATATGAACATTTATGGTGCAGAAATTTTTACAAAATATTTAATTAAACGTTTTTTTTAATGCATATAGCTTATTTAACATCCGAATATCCAAGTAGTCGTGTTAGCCATGCTGCTGGAATAGCTACAAGTATTAAAAACCTAGCTATTGCTTTAGTAGAAAAAGGGCAAAAAGTATCAGTTTATGTTTATCACCAAACTGAAGATGCTATTTATGAAGAAGATGGTGTTATAATTCATCTTATAGCAAAAAGAACTTATAAGTTGTTTACTTGGTATAAGTACCGAAAATTTCTTCAAAGTTATTTAAATAAAGAAATTAAGAAGCAAAAAATAGATATAATAGAAGCGCCAGATTGGACAGGAATAACAGCTTTTATGAATTTAAATGCGCCTTTAGTTATTAGATTCCATGGTAGTGATGCCTATTTTTGTAAATTGGATAATAGAAAACAAAAGTCTAAAAATTTCATTTTTGAAAAACTAGCTATAAAAAAAGCAAAAGCATTTATAGCGCCAACAACTTTTGCAGGAAATGAAACAGCTAAAATATTTGGGTTAGATGAAACTAAAATAAAGACCATTCATTATGGATTGCAATTAGAAAACTTTGAAAACGATTCACCATTGGTTTATAAAGATGGAATGATACTTTATATAGGAACAATAATTAGAAAAAAAGGTGTTTTTGAACTTGCTCATATTTTTAACGAAATTATTAAAACCAATCCTAATGCTGAATTAGTCCTAATTGGATCTGATGCATCGGATATTAAGACTGGTAAAGCATCTACATATAAGTTAATTGAAAATGTTTTTTCTGAACAAGCTTTAAAACAGGTTAATTATTTAGGTAAGGTACCATATAGTAAAGTGAAAAACTATATTAAAAATGCACATGTATGTACGTTTCCAAGTTTTGCAGAAACTTTAGGTATGGTAACTATAGAGTCTATGGCTTTACAAAAACCTGTGGTAAATACAAATATTGGTTGGGCTCAAGAATTAATAAATAACGGAAAAGATGGTTTCTTAGTACATCCAACAGATATAGCTTTATATGCAAAACAAGTTGTTAATTTGTTAGACAATCATGATCTTTGTCTAACAATAGGAAAAGAAGCAAGGAATCAGGTTGAATTAAAATTTGATATTACCAAAAATGCTAGTCAAAATATAGAATACTATACGTCTATAATTAATTCATGATTAATAATTTAAAAAAACATATAGGAAAACAATTAAGAGATTTAAAAGTTTTAAGGTATCATCTAAAACAATTAAATTTTAGCAAAAAAAATCAGAAAAAGCAAATAATAATTTGCTTTAATGGAGTGATTCCTCATGGTGGTTTAGTAGACCGATTAAAAGGAATTATTTCTTTTTATGATGTATCAAAGACTTTAGATTATAATTTTTATATTCAATTTACTAATCCATTTTTATTAAATACTTTTTTAGAACCAAATAAAGTTGATTGGCAAATAAATACGTCTAATGTAAAGTATAATCCATTTAATACAAGAATTATTAACTGTATAAATAATTTCAATTTTAACCCTTTAGAAGTTATTAAAAACTCTAATGCATCAACATTTATTGTTTATGCTAATATAGATTATCTTAAAAAGAACCTTTCAAATCTTTCAGAAGATGAAGTTAATTCTCGTTGGAGAAATCACTTTAATACGTTGTTTAAAACTACAACAACACTCAATAATGCTTTGAATACTATAAAAGATGAAAAGTATAATAGTTTTCATACCAGATTTACAAGTATTATGGGTGATTTTTCTGATTCTACAACTGCTAAAATATCAGAGATAGAAAGAGAAAAACTATTACTTAATTTAAAAAAATATGTAAATGAATTAATGAGTCAAAGCGTAATACCATTTTATGGTTTTTCAGATAGTTCTATTTTTTTAAATTACATTTCAAAAACTACTGAAACTAAAATATTAGAAGGTCAACCATTTCATATGGAAAATTACAATGGCGGAAGTACTTTAGAAGCTCATTTAAAAACAATGTTAGATTTTTTTACTATAGCTAATAGTGAAACGGTTTATTTTTTAAAAGCCGATAAAATGTATAATAGTGCGTTTTCTAAATATGCTGCAATAATTGGAGATAAACCTTTTAAAACCATTAGTGTGTTATGATAATTGCCATACATAATAATGATATTTTAATAGATGTTTTAGACAAAACGTTTGCTAGTTTATCTTTTAAATTTATTAAAACAGAAACTTTAACGGCTTCTATATTAAGATTGTCAGAAGTTTATAAAGACGAATTATTAATATGGTGCCATCAAGACCAAAAATCCGTTTTAAATTTAAATTCTTTAGATTATATTTTTCATCATAAACGTGTATTAGCATCTTTTAATCCTTCAGATAAAAACTACATACACAATGGTATTGGTTATGTAGAACGTTCTTTTTATTTAAAAATAAAAAAAGAAAACACTTTTACAACTTGGTTAATGAGTGATTCTATTGGAGGCATCAATACATCAACATTGTTAGCCCTTAAAAATCTAATAAACCCCAAGAATTCACTTAATTATACTTTAAATTCTATTGCTAAAGCTTCAAATGTATTAGGCTTGTTTTGCTATTCTGAACCGAAGCTAGTTAATAAGAATATTAATTCTTGTAATGAAAAACCTTCTATACCTATATTGTTTAAGTTTGTAAAAGAGCATTATAAATGGGTTTGGACTTGGTATTTGCTTTTAGCATTTATTGTTTTCGAGAAACGTTTTCTATTATTTTCATTTCTTAAAACAATTTTCTCTAAACAAAAACATTTAGATTTTGATTTAGAAACCATTAAGGTTGCCTCTAAAAGACAAGTAATTACTTCTAAAGAAATAGATGTTATTATTCCTACAATGGGTAGAAAGTCTTATTTGTACAATGTGTTAAAAGATTTTTCAACACAAACTATTTTACCTAAACGTATTATAATTGTTGAGCAAAACCCAGACCCAAAATCGGTAACAGAGTTAGATTATATTAAAAAAGAAGAATGGCCTTTTCATATTATTCATAAATTTACGCATCAAACAGGTGTAGTTAACGCAAGAAATGAAGCTTTAAAAGAAGTGAAAAGCGAATGGACTTTTCTTGGAGATGATGATAATAGGTTTAATTCTACCTTAATTGAAGATTTATTTACAGAAATTGAAAACTACGGAACTCAAGTTGGAACAACGGTTTATTTACAACCAAAAGAAGTTCAAACCTATTTAAAAACCGCACAAACGTCTATTTTTGGAGCAGGTAACGCCATTTTAAAAACTAGCTTGTTAGACAATGTTGCTTTTAATAAAGTATATGAGTTTAATTATGGTGAAGATAATGATTTTGGAATGCAATTACGTTTACAGGGAGAAGATGTAGTCTATTTTGCAAGTATAAAAGTAACACATTTAAAAGCTCCAATTGGAGGTTATAGAACTAAAGTGGCACAGGCTTGGGCTAATGAAAAAATTAAACCGTTGCCATCACCAACTATTCAGTTTTTATATCAATCCTATTTTACGTCTAAACAATTATTAGGATATAAATTACTTTTAGGTTTAAGACAACTAAAATCTAAGAGAAGTATTAATATTATTCGTTCTGTAAAACTATTTAATAAGCAGTGGAAACAGAGTCAATTGTGGTCAACTAAATTAAAATAATGATTAAAATATACACTAATCAAACTTTTTTAACAGAAGCTTTTAGGAAACAAGTTTTTCCTTTATTGTTTGATTTAGTTTATGTTAAAAATAAAAAAATAGAAGATTATTATTGTTTAGTAGATGTGTTGGAAGAAGCTGATGTTATAATTTCACCAATTGCTTATCACAAATTTATTACACATAAAAATGAATTTAGAACCTTAAAAGAATTAGCAATAAAACACTCTAAACCTTTATTTGTATATACCGCTGGTGATTTTGGTTATACATTAAAGGATACTACGGTTTTTAATTTTAGGTTAGGTGGTTTTAATAGTAAGCTTAATAAAAATACTTACATATTACCTTCATTTATAAATGATCCTTACATTGTTCTTAATAAAGAGTTTGGAACTGTTTCTAGACCAGAAATTCCAACAATTGGTTTTGTTGGCCACGCAGAATCTGGTTGTAAAAAATATATAAAAGAATTTATTGCATATTTAAAACTTAATATAAAGCAATTAATTAATCCAGGAAAAAATGATTATCAATCTTTTTACCCTTCAGGATATAAGCGTGCTAAATATTTAAAACAGTTAGAAAAAACGGAAGGTATAATTACAGATTTTATTTTTAGAAATAAATATAGAGCTGGTGTTATTTCTAAAATGCAAAAAGAATCAACAACCTACGAGTTTTATGATAATATGTATAATAATGCATATACTTTATGTATTAGAGGTGTAGGTAATTTTTCTGTTAGATTTTATGAGACTTTAGCAATGGGTAGAATTCCAGTTGTAATAGATACAGATTGTAGATTTCCATTAGAATCTAAAATAGATTGGTCTAAACATGTTGTGCTTGTAAAAGAATTCGAAATAGATCACTTAGAATCTAAAATTTTAGAATTTCATAATCAGTTTAATTTAGAGAGTTTTAAATCTCTTCAAATTAGTAATAGAAATCTATGGTTAAATAGTTTACAACGAATTTCTTATTTTAAAGAAATCAGTAGTATATTTACTTCTTAAATTACTAAAAATGCCCCATTTTACTTTAATAATATGTACATATATGCGTGCTAAACCATTATGTGAATTGTTAGATTCTGTCAACTTGCAGAGTTTATACCCAAACGATATTATTATTGTAGATGGATCTGTAGATAGAGAAACAGAAAAGGTTTTACAACTAAATAAATTTAATAATTTGCGTTATCTTAAGGTAGGTAATGCTAATAGAGGCTTAACAAAACAACGTAATTACGGTATTAATAATCTTCTTGAAGAAACTGAAATAGTATGTTTTTTAGACGATGATACAATTCTAGATCCAAATTATTTTGAAGCATTAATAGGTACTTACTCAAAATTTCCTAATGCATTAGGAGTTGGTGGTTATATTACTAATGAAGTTAATTGGGAAAAATCAGACGGAATATCTACTAACTTAAATTTTTATTATAATGATGGTTATAAAAGAACAGAACCATCTCGTTTTAAAACTAGACGCAAATTAGGATTAGAACCAGATGCAAAACCAGGTTATTGTTCTTCTTTTTCTCACGGTAGATCAGTGAGTTTTTTACCTCCAACAAATAAGACGTATAAAGTAGAACAGTTTATGGGAGGAGTTTCTTCGTTTAAAAAATCGATTTTAGATAAACATAAGTTTTCTACTTATTTTGAAGGTTATGGCTTGTATGAAGATGCGGATTATACTTTTAGGATATCTAAATTAGGTGATTTATATGTAAATACGGCTGCTAAATTGGGTCATTATCATAACGCTTCAGGACGACCTAATAAATTTAGTTATGGCAAAATGGTTATAAGAAATGGTTGGTATGTATGGAGAGTACGTTTTCCTAGCCCAACTATTAAAGCGCGAATAAAATGGAATGCTACTGCTTTGTTGCTAACTTTTATTAGAGCAACAAATATTGTAACTACAAGTCAAAAAAAAGAAGCGCTAACAGAAACCATAGGAAGATGTATAGGTTGGTTATCTTTGTTGTTTAATAAGCCTAAATTTATATAATGCGTTTTTTAATTATTTCACATGCGTTACATACAGCATCAGATCATAAGTTATACGCTTATGCTCCATATGTACGCGAAATGAATTTATGGCTGAAGTATGTAGATAATGTAGAAATAGTTGCGCCTGTATCACGTTTATTACCAACAAAAATAGATTTAGCTTATCAGCATAAATCAATAAAATTGACAGGAATTCCGGAAATTGCATTTACATCTGCTAAAAGAATAATAATATCATTATTAGTTTTACCAATTATATTTTTTAAATTAATTAATGCATGTTATAAAGCAGATCACATTCATTTAAGATGTCCAGGTAATATAGGTTTATTAGGTTGTTTAGTTCAGTTTTTATTTCCTTTAAAAATAAAAACGGCTAAATACGCTGGTAATTGGGACCCAAAAGCTCTACAGCCAAAAAGTTATAGGTTTCAAAAATGGATACTTTCAAATACAAAATTAACTAGAAATATAAAAGTTTTAGTTTATGGGAATTGGAAGAATCAATCAAAAAATATTAAATCTTTTTTTACAGCTACATATAAAGATTTAGATAAAATTCCTTTTACCTCAAAAGATTATTCAAAGCAGCTTAATTTTGTATTTGTTGGTAGTTTAGTTGAAGGAAAAAGGCCTTTATTTGCTATAAAACTAATAGGATTATTACAGAAAAGTAATATTAATTGCACTTTGAATTTATTTGGAGATGGCATTTTAAAACCTAAATTAGAGAAATATATAAAGCATAATAATTTAAAAGGAATTACCATACATGGAAATCAAACTAAAGATACTGTTCAAGATTATTTAAAAAGAAGTCATTTCACAATTTTAGCTTCTAAGTCAGAAGGTTGGCCAAAAGCACTCGCTGAGGCTATGTTTTTTGGAGTTATTCCAATTGCAACAAAAATTTCTTGTGTTCCTTATATGTTGGATTATGGAAATAGAGGTTTTTTAATTGAACCAGATTTAGACCAAGCAAGTAAGTTGTTAATAAATGAAATAAAGAATAAAAAACGTCTAACAGAAAAAGCAGAATTGGCTTTAAATTGGTCCCAAAAATATACCTTAGATGTTTTTGAAGAACATATTAAAGCTTTAGTAATTAAATAATGAGAATAGTTCAATTAATAGATTCTTTACAAACTGGAGGAGCAGAAAGAATTGCAGTGAATTTTGCAAATGCTTTGGCTAATCAATCTGTGGAATCTTATTTAGTAGTAACTAGAAAAGAAGGTTTATTAAAGTCAACAATTAATTCAAAAGTTCATTACAGATTTTTAAAGAAAACTAAAATATTTGACTTTAAAGCAATTAAATATTTTAATAAATTCATTAAATCAGAGAATATTACAATTGTACATGTTCATGCATCATCATTTTTTTTTGCAACATTGGCGAAAATTTTTGGCGGAAAATTTAAACTAATATGGCATGATCATAATGGGAAAAGAACAGATTCTACTTTTTTTCAAGGTATAACTTTAAAGTTATGCTCACTATTTTTTTATCGTATTCTTTGTGTAAATAACAAGATGAAAGATTGGTTAGAGAGACGCATTTCACCTAGGAAAGTTTCTGTATTAAATAATTTTGCAGAAATAAAGTCAAATCTAAATAAAACAACTAAGTTAAAAGGTGAAGAAGGTAAGCGTATTGTGTTATTAGCTAATTTAAGAGCTCCCAAAAATCATTTGTTTGCAATAGAGGCATTTCAACTTATTTTAAAAAAACATCCAGATTGGAGTTTACACTTTGTAGGGTCTGATTATAAAGATGTATATTCTACTCAAATTAAGAATTCTATTCTATCAAAAGGATTAGATAATTCTATATTTTTATATGGAGCAAAAACGGATGTAAATTATATTTTAAGTCAATCCCAAATAGGTGTTTTAACCTCTGTTTATGAAGGCTTACCAGTTTCTGTTTTGGAATATGGGTTAGCAAAATTACCAGTAATTTGTACAGACGTTGGAGATTGTAATAAGGTGATAATTAATAATGTTAATGGTGTTTTAATAAAATCAAATAATAAAGTACAATTAGAAAATGCATTATTAAGTTTGATAAATGACACTGAAAAAAGAATATATTTTGGAAAAAATTTGAGCGACAAAATAAATAAAGAATATTCAAAAGAAACAGTAATTAAAACACTTTTGCAGATTTATAATAAAATTAAAAGTTAATGAATCCATCAAAATATTTACAACTTTTATTTATACATATTTTTATAGGTATATTATTATACTTATTTAGAAGTTTAAGCTTTGTTTATTTTATAAGTATTGTTGCTTTCTTTACAATTAAGCTTTTTGGAGCAAATGCCTCAAATAAGCCATATTTTGCTATTTATGCTTGTTGTTATATTGTTGGTTCTGAGGTAATGATTAGAATGACTGGTGGAGCAGTTTTTTATGAAGCCAGTAAATATTTAGTTATAGTTTTCTCTTTAGTTGGTATGTTTTATAGAGGTTTTAATATAAAAGCAGTTTCTTATATTTTTTATATTCTATTTTTAATTCCTGCAATATATGTCACCTTATATTCTGTAGAAGGAGCTTTAAATTTAAGAAAAGCAATTGCATTTAATCTTAGTGGACCTGTATGTTTAGGTATTGCAGCTATTTTTTGTTATGGTTTTAAAGTAAATAAAATTATTTTAAATAAATTATTTCTATACTTAGTATTACCTTTAGTTACTACACTTACTTATATTATTTTATATAACCCAGATGTTGCAAGAATTGCTACTGGAACATCTTCAAATTTTGCAGCTTCTGGTGGTTTTGGACCAAATCAAGTATCAACAGTTCTTGGATTAGGAATGTTTATAATGACAGTAAGGTTCTTTTATTTTAGTAAAACACGTATGTCAAAAATTATAGATTTAGTGTTATTAGCTCTTTTTTCATTTAGAGCAATTTCAACATTTAGTCGTGGTGGCGTTTTTACGGCTGTTATAATGATCTTTTTATTTATTGCATTAATGTTTAAATTTTCTAATAGAAAAGTTAGAACAAAAATAATAGTATCAACTTTTGTCTTTTTAATGTTAGCTGCTTTTACATGGATTTATACCTCAATTCAAACTCAAGGTTTTATTGATAAGCGTTATGCAAATCAAAATTCCGTAGGGCAAGTTAAAAGTGATGTAACAACTGGTAGAGGAGTTTTGTTTCTTAATGAAATTGAAGAATTTAAAAACAATCCTTTTTTTGGGGTTGGAGTTGGTAAAATTAAAGATATAAGATTTCAGAAAACAGGTGTTCATGCAGCTTCTCATAATGAAATGAGTAGAATTATTTCAGAGCATGGTATCTTTGGAATATTAAGTTTTATTATATTATTGCTAGCACCATTATTTTTACGGATTGGATTAAGAAATAATATTTTCTTTTTTTCATTCTATGCTTTTTGGTTTTTAACTATTAATCACTCATCAATGCGTATTGCTGCACCAGCATTTATTTATGCATTATCTTTATTACATGTTGTAAATGAAAAACCTATTATACATAGGAAACAAGTTATCGAACAAGAATAAAACGGTAACTACTATAGAAACATTAGGTTGTAATTTAGAATTATTAGATTACAAAGTTACCTATGCTTCTTCATATAGAAATATGGTTTTTAGATTTTTTGATATGATTATTTCATTAATTAAAAATCGTAAAAAAACAGACTATGTTTTAATAGATACATATAGCACTCTAAATTTTTATTATGCTTATGTAATTAGTCAACTTTGTAGGTTGTTTAAATTAAAATATATTCCAATTTTACATGGCGGAAACTTACCAAATCGTCTAAAGAACTCGCCTAAATTAAGCCAGTCTATTTTTAAATATGCGTACAAAAACATAGCACCTTCTAATTATACAAAAATTAGTTTTGAAGCTATGGGATATAAAAACATTCAAGTCATTCCAAACACTATAGAAATTGAAAAATACCCTTTAATAGAAAAACAATATAAATCTATAAATTTATTATGGGTAAGATCTTTTTCGGCATTATATAATCCAAAATTAGCAGTTTCTATTTTAAAAATTTTGAAAGAAAATGGATATAATGCATCTTTATGTATGGTTGGTCCAGATAATGATGGATCTCTTCAAGAAACAAAATTGTTTGCAAAATCTTTAAACGTAGAAGTTAAATTTACAGGTAAATTAACTAAAGGCGAATGGATAGAATTATCTAAAAAATACAATTACTTTATTAATACAACAAATTTCGACAATATGCCTGTAAGTGTTATAGAGGCAATGACGTTAGGTTTTCCAATTGTTTCTACAAATGTTGGAGGATTACCGTATTTAATAGATCAGAACTGCAATGGTCTATTAATAAGTCCAAATTTAGATAATGAATTTGCTTTAGCAATTATAGAATTACATAATAATAAAAGCAAAAGAGACTTATTAATTGAGAATGCCAGAAAAAAATCCGAAAGTTTTGATTGGCAGTCAGTTAAGAGTTTATGGTTAAATCTCTTAAAATAATATAATATTCTATAGATTACTTCTTAGCGAATAAAACGTAACTTTGTACGCTATATTAGGTTTTCTTATCTAGTTTTATTTCATTTACAAACAAACACGTAATTTAGATTTGACTCAGAACAAAAACATACATTTTGAAGTTTCGGAACGTAAAATACTTTTACGCGTTTTTGACTTGTTTTTTGTTGGGATCTCTCTCTTTTTATTAAACCAAGTTTTTGATTTTAATTATATAAAAATTGATAATCAAAATTGGGTATGGGTTTTTATATTAGGCTGTTATTTAATCCTATTCGGAACTATTTTTGAGCTGTATGATTTGCAAAAATCTAGTAAAATAGAATCAATTACTACCAGCATTGCATTTACAGCATCTACAACAGTTTTATTTTATTTACTAACACCATATTTTACACCATCTTTACCAGATAATAGGTTACAGATTTTATATTTTTTCTTGGCAATTTTTATTCCTTTATTATTTTGGAGATATGCCTATATTACATTGGTTTCATCACCTAGATTTTATAAACGAGTACTTTTAGTAGG
>NZ_JBELDZ010000080.1:0-10747 GCF_042094015.1 Aurantibacter sp.
AATAACTTTAAAAAATTTACAGGGAAAAGTCCACAAGAAATGAACAATACATTAAAATTTAAAATGTAATATTTTCTGTTGGTTTTAGTATTTTGAAAAAATTATAGTTTTATTATATTTTAATAAATTCAGTTAACAACTCACGCAACCAAACGTGAGTTATTATAAACATCTTCTTTTCTATACAACACCCTACCTCCAATTTTTAGTGGATTTAAGACCCCTTCTCTTCTCCAGTTATTCAATGTTTGAACCGTTACATTTAACACCTTAGAGACTTCATTTCGGGTTAAATATTCGGTGTCTTCACCAGTAATAGACAACCTGTTTAAAAGGTTTCCCATCGATCGTTGACGGATTGGATGTTTGTCTGTAAAGAGTGTCTAAGGGACGTCAAAAAAGATAATCCTAACTATACATATGGAGGTACTTGGAAGCGATAGAAGACAAAACATTATAATAGTTTTTAACTTTTCATCTAACTATAAATTTCTTAATTATTGAAATTCTCCTTTGAATAATAAAGAAAATCATTCAAAACAATAATTTAAAATATCGAAAGCAGTTTCTGCCATCAGATTTCCTTTATTGTCTAGTAAAGGATTAATCTCTGTAAACTCGATACACACCACTTTTTCAGTTTTTAGAAATTCAGTAATTATACTTTTCACTTCAATTGGATTAAAACCAAATGAAACAGGAGTTCCTGTGCCTCTTGAAACAAAATCACAATCTAAACTATCCACATCAAAGGTGATATAAATAGCATCACAATCTTGTAGTCTATGAATTGCTTCTTGAACACATTTAATAAGTCCTCTAAACCTAATTTCTGAAACCGTATAGTTTTTTATGCCTTTGTTTTCAATCAAAAAATCTTCTGGTGTTTCTGTATCTCTAACCCCAAAGAAAATTAAATGGTCTGGTAGAAATTTTGGCTTATTTGTACCAATATTTTTGAGTTTATTCCACGAGTTAAATGTAGCGGCATCTAACTCATTTATTTTCATCTTGATGTTATCTTCTTGCAACCCTGCTGCTAACGGCATTCCATGTATATTACCAGATGGCGATGTATAAGGAGAGTGTAAATCTGCATGTGCGTCTATCCAAATAACTCCCAATTTCGCCCTTGGGTTTGCCGCTTTTACTCCTGAAATAGTTCCTAAAGCTGAGGAATGGTCGCCAGATAATACCAAAGGAAATTCGTTATTTGATAGTGCTTCTTGCACTGTATTTGAAACCCGCGTACATTGTTCAACGACAAAACCAATTCGTTTTGCAAAAGAGTGATTTACTTTATTGTAAATGGTTTCATTATGTGTTTTCACATCTACTGATGGCCATGTATTAAAAAAACTATTTTCTAAATTTATGGCTGCAATTTCCATTGCATCAATTCCCATATCTGCACCTCTTGTTCCTGCACCGATGTCAGAACGATTTTTGATTATTCTAATGTTTTTCATTTCTAATTTCTTTTCGCTTTAAAAATAAATAGATACTACCTCCTAACAGAAAAGAATCTAAAAAGTAAGCCTGTGTCAACTGAAACACTTCTAAATATGTAAAAACAGTAATAACTGAGCTTATACCCCAACTAATTAAAGCGAATGATTCCCATTCTTTAATTTCATTCAAATTATAATTTTGCTTTCTCACCCAAAAAAAGTTGATGATATATATCGCAGAAATTGAAGGCGCGAAAATCCCTAAAAAACTTAAAAAATCGAAAAGGTAATTAGAGAAACCAAATAAGGCTACAATTGTACCTATAGCTCCTGTGAATATTGCTATTTTTTTAAACGTCCAATCTTTTTTTATGGTTGAAAATGTTAAAATGGCAGAATATAAGTTTGAGGCATTACCTACCCAGGAAGAAACAAACAAAAGGATAAAAGCTGGTAGTACTAAATCTAAGCTTTCCATCACTTTAATAATGTCTACTTGTCCCGATTGAATTGAAGGAATTGCACTAAATAACAAAGTTAGTGGAAATCCAATAGTGATGCCTAAAACAGCAATTAAACTATGTTTGTCATTATAAATAAAACGGGAGAAATCTGCCATTAACACAGGGAATAATATAGAAGAACCAACTAAAATAGAAACAGCTTCAAAAAGGGTCATCGTTGGAGTTTTTGGTACAAAATTGAGAATCTCCTGAAAAGTAGTTTCAGCAATGGCCTTACAAACTACATATCCTAAAAAAAATGTTAATATAGGCACCGCGTAATTTGCCAGTCTTTCCAAACTTTTGATTCCGAAAATAGTAGTAATAATAATTAATGCGCTCACAGTTATAATAATTGGCCATGCTACTAGATTGATTTGCAAAGTTTGAAATGCAGTATCTTTTACAGCTATGGCTAATAATTCTAAAGATACTGAAAACCAACCCAATAAAGTGATTCCAAAAATTGCATTCATAATTTTAGCTCCTTGTATTCCAAAGCTAAAATGCATAATCATATAGGTTGATAATCGAGATCTATTTCCAATTATTGTGGTTGCCATACACATTAACGTAAGTATTATAGTAGAAACACCAAAAGCCCATAAAGCTTTTTTAAAACCAACTGCTAGCGCAATTTCGGATCCTAAAAACAAAATAGGTAATGTTAATCCTGTTCCTGCAATTAATACAGCGATAAGCCAACCAGAAGTAAAGTCTTTTGGTTGTACTTTAGTAGTAGTATATTGATTGTCTTCAGCCATAATTTATGGTTATAACTCTTTTAAAAGTATCGTTAAAAATTTCCAGAATTTTTGTGTAGAGCTTATTTGTAAACGTTCTTCAGGTGAATGTGCTCCTAATATATTTGGTCCAAAAGAAATCATTTCCATATTTGGATACATTTCTGAAATGATACCACATTCTAACCCTGCATGAATTGATTTTACTGCTGGGGCAACTCCATTAATTTCTTGATAGCATTTTTTTGCAACGCTAAGTAGTTTGCTTTTAGGGTTTGGTTCCCAACCAGGATAAGGCCCTATTTCTTCGGTTTTACCATTTGGAAAGCTCTCTCTTATTTTTTGAACAACCACATCACGTTCTGCATCAACAGAACTTCTTGTATGGCAAGCAATGCTAAATGTCCCATTTTGTAATTTTATCTTTGCAATACTGTTGGATGTTTGTACTAAATCATCTAGACCTTCAGTCATAGAAAAAACACCATTTGGCATCGTTTGAATTCCTTTTAAAAGTTGTTTTAAAAAAATTTCATCTACAACAGAAAATATCCCTTTAACAGGCGAACATTTTATATTTAGGTTTTTATCAGTTGTTTGATGTTTCGTTTTAATATTTGAAATAATATTTTCATTACATTTTTCAAAATCGGTGAAATCAGTTTTTCTAATGGCAATGGTACTATTTAGATCTCTTGGTATTACATTTGTTAATGTTCCTGCTAAAATCTCACAAACTTTAACATCAACTTTATTTTTTAATTCTAGTACATAATTAGCAAAAATTCTGATTGCATTTCCTAGATTTAAATGAATATCTACACCAGAATGTCCTCCAGACAACCCAGAAACACTAATTTCATAGTATTGAAAATCGTTATTTACTATTTCTAGATTGTAGTTTCCAGTAATTTCAACATCTACTCCACCTGCACAACCAATAGTAATTTCGTCATCTTCTTCAGAATCTAAATTTAAAAGAATTTTTCCTTTTAATTGATTTTTTGTTAATGCCATAGCTCCTGTCATTCCCATTTCTTCGTCAATGGTAAACAACCCTTCTATTGGAGGATGTGATATATTATTAGCAGAAAGTACCGCCATAATTGCTGCAACACCAATACCATTATCTGCTCCTAAAGTTGTTTCTTTTGCTTTTACCCAATCATTATCAATAAACATCTCAATACCCTGTGTCTCAAAATCAAAATTAGAAGTCACTGTTTTTTGATGTACCATATCTAAATGACCTTGTAAAACTACAGCACTATCATTTTCTCTTCCATAAGTTCCTGGTTTTTTTATGATCACATTTCCAGTAGCATCCACAATTGTTTCAAGGTTTAAAGATTCTCCAAAAGCAATCATATATTTTATGATTTGTTCCTCTTTTGTAGAAGCTCTAGGAATTGCATTTATAGCTTCAAAGTGTTTCCAAATACCGTTGGGTTTTAATGCACTAATTCTCATATTACACTATTTATTTAAGGATTCTTTTTAGGACTAAATAGGCTATAAATGCGACAATAAACGAATCGAAAAACGAAATTGAAGTTAAATTGATATAGTTGTAATTCGCTAGATACGCTACTACACAACTTAAAATCCAACTTATAATAGCTGAAATTCCAAAATCTGGAAGTGTATCAAAATCATTTAAGTCATATTTTTGTTTCTTTATAAAGAAGAAATCTGCTATAAAAATTGCTGAAATTGGTGGTATCAAAACACTTAAAATACTTAACAAATCTATAAAATGAGTTGCAATTCCAATAACGGCAATTAATGTACCAATAGCACTTGCAATAATACCAAGTGTCGCTATTTTTTGTTTCCTAAAAATGGTAGACAATGTTAATTGTGTTGAATATAAATTTGATGTGTTTGTAGTCCAAGTAGAAAAAACCAAGATAATAAACGCTGGAATTGTTAAACTTAAACTTATCATTATTTTCATAATATCTATTTCACCAGTCATTAAACTTGGTATTGCTCCCGCTAAAAGTATAATTGGGAAACCAATAACTAATGCCAAAACAGAAATTAAACTATCCTTATCTGTACGAGCAAATCTTGAAAAATCTGGCATTAAAACTGGTGTTAAAATAGTCAAACCAACGATTGCAGAAATAGCTTCAGTAATAGACAAACTAGCATTTCCGTTAATGTTTAGTATACTTTCTAAACTTTGAGATTCAATAGTACTATACAATACATAAATTAAGAATACAATCAATAATGGTACTGTTAACACAGAGAAACGTTCTACTATTTTAAAGCCAAAAATTGCAGTTATAGTCATTAAAATACTACCACCAATAATACTAATTGAAATAGGTACATTTATACCTAATAAATGTTTAAAAGAATCTGTTAATGCCTCGCCAAATACTTCAACAGTTACAGCGTACCACCCTAAAAGGGTAATACCTATTAAGCAATTGACAAATAATGTTCCTTTTTTTCCAAAGGAAAAATGCAACAACATATAGGTTGATAATCGTGTTCTATTCCCAATGATTGCTGTGATGCCACACAATATGCCCAAAACAAGATTTACAAGAATAAATACCCATAAAGATTTTGATAAACCGATGGCTTGCGCTACTTCTCCTCCAACATAAAATGTGGGAAGCGTTACGCCAATACCAACAATAATAGCTGCGATTTTTATACCGGGAACCGTTTTGTTTTCTGGAACTTTTGTTCTTGTATAATCATCTATTTCTTGCTTCTTGTTGGCCTCCATTTTTCTTAGTTTCCTATTAATTTGTAAGCTAATGATTTTAAATCGGGATGACAAACTTGTCCATCATCTACAATTTGAATAGCATCTAAAAAGATACTTACCCTACCAACAATCCCATCAAAATGAGATTTAGCCACTTGTCCAAAAGGAGGCATATCCATAGGACTTGTATGTCCAAAACCAAAATCTGCACCTCCCCAAATACGTTCATCTTCAACTACTTCTCCACACATTTTATGGACATTTGGATTAAATCCAAACATATTATGAGATATTTTATACATATTTGGATCATTAAAAGAAGCTAAATATCTTTTGAAATTTTCTGCTTCAATTCCACCAACTACATCATCAATTCTGCCATCTTTCATTATAAACTCTACATGATTTTCTGTACCATATACTTTAGCATTCATTAATAAATCGAAAACGATATTTCCGTTCATACTTTCTAATTTTGGCACCAAATTAACATACCCTGGAGCTGTACCAAATAGCGGTTTAGAGTAATCGCCACTATCTATATCAAAAGCGTAATTTAAATCGGTCTCATAAGATACATTTGTACCATTTGTACTGGTAATCTTAATGAGTTTAGATTTCATTGCCATTTTTTTAACTTTGACAAGAAATTGTTCTAAAGTACTAATATCAAAGCCTACAAATGTTCTCATTAAAGATTGGATAGAACTATCTGCAATTATTAAATATCTTAATTTTTTGTTTTTAGCCATTGCAGTCTCCCAAATATGAGAATATAGAATTATTGTAGACTGTAATTCTATCCAAACATCTACCTTACAAAGTGCTGCTGTTAAAGCTTTTGCGGGCCAATCGTTAATTCCTGCTTGTCCATCTTGTGAAGCTTTTGGTGTCCACATTATTAAGGGCAACCCCCCAACAGCATGAGCTGCAGCTGCCAAGGCATCTGCAAAATCTCTATCAGAACCTGAATCACCGGTAATCGCTATAATTTCTCCAGGTTTCACCTTAAACATCTCTTCTATCATTACTCTTGCGACTTTTGTTCGCTCTAAGAAATAATCTGCCATTTTTTTGTTTTTTAGATTTAAAAAAAAGGGAATGTCAATTATTCCCTTTTTGAATGATTATTTATTAAACCAAATAATTAAAAGTTTACTGTAAAAGTTGTTCCAACTGTTGCAGGTGTTCCTCTCCAACCAAAACCAAAGTCTGAATATTCTAAATAATATTGCTGATCTAAAATATTTCTCGCCCAAAGAGATACTTTTATTTTCTTGTGTGTAAATGTTGCTTTGGCATCTAATAACTGATAAGCGTCAGAAGTTAAGCTACTATCATTTGAATCTGTCCAATAGATTTTACCTGTTCCGTTGTAATTTACGCTTACATCTAAAGTTGAATTTTCATTTAAAGGAATGTTAGATTCTAAACCAAAATTGAAGTTGTTTTGAGGAACTAATGAAGTATTCTTGTCATTAAAATCATTTAAATTCCTACCACTATCTAAAACACCACCTTCTTTAATTGTGGATTTCACAAAACCATAATTAAACAAAACATCTAAATATTTTGAAACTCTTGTTTTCGTATCAAATTCAAATCCAGTAATTGTACTTTTATCGTAGTTAAAGTTTCCTGGAATGAAGAAGTCATTTGTAATTGCAAATTGTTGTCTGTTTGTAAAATCAGAATAAAATACAGATCCATTTAATATAAATCTATTTCCCCAAGAAGTAGTTTTAAATCCTAGTTCATAATTTTCAGAAATTTCTGCTTTAAAACCACGGTCAAATAAATCTGTAGCTACTGGATTAAATCCGCCATTTCTATATCCACGTCCATAATTTGTATATAATAATGTGTTTTTAGTTGCTTGGTATGCTAAAGAAAGTTTAGGTTGAAATACATTTTTATTCTTTTCATCTTCTTGAGCATTTAAATAATCATCTAATTCTATTTTGTCAATATCATAACGTAAACCAGCAGAAGCAGTCAATTTATCTGTCAATTTATAATCGAAAAAACCAAATAATGCGATTGTATTAAAATTAACAACATAATCCGTTACTGCCCAATAATCATCAAAAGTTAAATCACTTTGATAAAAAGAACGTTCTACATCTTGATAAAATCCACCTACACTCCAATCGAATTTGGTATCTGTTTTTCTGTTAGTCAAACGTAGTTCTTGGTTAAAAGACTTTGTATCATTGGTTTCTCCTTGATCTAACCCTCCGTTAAAAATATCAACATTCGTAAAATCTAAATCACCAATCGTAGATCGATCTACTTTACTGTATGAAGTAATAGCTTGAAGTTTTACTTTATCTGAAGTATATTCTAAATTTAGATTTGTGTATAAGTTTTTCATATCGGATTCTCCAAAAACATCTTGAGAAATTACATTATTTCCCGCTTCAGGATTTGGGTCTAAATACGAAGTAAATCCTGACCCACTAGCTGCATCTTCTGGACTTATTGAATAGTATGTTGCACCACCTTTAGAATCTATAAATTGTAAAGTAGTACTTGCTTTAAATTTAGGTGTAATTCTAAATTTTAATTGTCCTCTCACTGTAAGTTCTTTTCTGAAATCTACATTTTTATTTAAAAACTCGTTCGTTAATAAACCATCGAAGTTTTTATACTGTGAAGAAAAACGATAGAATACTTTATCTTTTTTTAATGCCCCAGAAGTAATAAAACTTGCCGTTAGTGCATTTCCATTTCCGTAACCTAAAGAAAATTTATTCTTATTAGAGTTTGTTGGCTCTTTAGAGTAAATGTTAATGGCACCACCAATTGCATTTTTTCCATATAAAGCTCCTTGTGGACCTTTAACAACTTCGATTAAAGCAATGTCAAACAATTCTTGATTCAACAAACTTGGGTCAGCAATAGTGACACCATCAAAAACAAAAGCAACGGGTGCATCTGTATTTCTTATTTGTGGAATACCTCTAATTACCAGAGAGTTTACACCAACTGCTTGGGTTTCACTTAACTTTAAATTAGGTACTAAATTTGCAAAACTTGCCACATTATTTATTCCTGTTTTTTCTATTCCTACACTATTAAACGCAGTTACAGATTCTGGCGTAGTTTGTATTGATAATACTCTTTTTCTTGACTTACCAATTACGTCTGTAAAGCCTTTTATTACAACTTCATCTAAAGATTGAGCACTTTCTATTAAAGTAACATTTATTATTGCTTGGTCACTTACTTTAATTTCTTGACTAGCATATCCAATAAATGAAAAGATAAGTACATCACCTTTAGCGGCAAAAATCTCGTAATTTCCATTGAAATCTGTTGAAGTTCCTTTAGTTGAACCTTTAACACTAACACTTACTCCTGGAATCACATCTTGTTTATCAGATATCTTTCCGGAAATATTCATACTTTGACCCCAACCTATTATTGGAAGGAAAATCAATAAAAATAAAATACGTTTCATTTTGATATAGTTTAAGTTATAATATAAAATTAGATAAACAATTATTCATTATCATTAATTTTTATTATTAAAAATATTTTTAATAATTTTACAAAATAAATAGGAATTACTTAAAACTTCCATAACTAGTTAATTATACTTGAAAAAAATCTAGTTGGAAGCTAGTTGTGATCAAAAAAACACAGATACATGAAACAAATTGAAGTTGAATCATTACCAGTTACTTTAAATTATTTTATGTTACTAATTAAAGAAATTCAAACCAAATTTTTAACGAATCACCAATTAAAAGAACTACCTAAAGCATTACAATTATATGGTTATGATAATTATGACGAGACAAAACCGTCTTTAAAAACAGATCTTGAAGCTATAGGAACCGAATTTATAAATGGAAAATATTTATACGATAAAACAAGACAAGCTTATAAAGGAAGACCCATCATCAAACTTAATAAATACTATAAGTCGATTATTTTATTATATCTCGGATATGAAAATTTTAAAGAATTTATCAATAAAAATCTACTTACAGACAAAGAAACAGAAGAACAAAATTCTTTACTTTATAATGAAAAAAGCAATAGAATATTTTACTATTTAAGCTATTATTATGGAGAGGACAATAAGCTACTTAAAGGACAAACTGTAATTTCAGAAAATTTTAAAAAAATAAAACATACTTATGTCTACCCTCAAGATGATGGTAGTTTTAAAGCACATCGTAGTTTTGGAAATATTATTAGAAGAGAAGATACATTACATATAAGCACTAAGACACTTCTTGATGGAAAGTTAGTAGAAGGTGGAAGTGAAATATATTATATAGGTCATAATGAACCAGCAAATACACAATTTTTAATTGGAACCTATTGTACGTTTGATATATACACTCAAACTGTTGCTGGAAAAAGTATTTTTGAAAGATGTGATTCTAAAGAAGAAATGGAAACAAAATCGAAAGACAGCTCAATACCTGCATATATAGCACAAGAGATTAGAAAAAGTAGAATTATAAACCCAAGTATTGTTCCTAAACATTTAATGGAAATTTCTAATAAGAGTCCATATGCTTCTATCTATAATTTGATTCCTGGAAAATATCAACTAACTTTTGAGTTAAATGAAACAACTACAGAAACACTTAAATTTAGTATTTTGGACAATTTTCAAATAAAACCGCTTACTTCTAATGTCCATTTTGAAAATGATGATTTTCAATTAATAAACAAAGGTTCTATCTTACACTTTAATTTTAAATTGGTTGGAATTATAGCTCTAGATTCTGTTGATATATACATTAAAACTTATTTTTTGAAAGAAAAAAGTGATACTTTAAATGGGGTATTTTCAGGAATAGATAGTGAAAACAGGCTTGTAAATGGGAATGTTTTTATTGCGCATATTAAGTAATAGCTTTATTCTCATAAAGGAAAGTATTATAAATTAGTAAATAATAGTAAAAATTTAATAACCAAGAATAAGTTACAACTAGAATACCGGTTGCTCGAGAGGTTGCTCCGCAGGTTTAAATCCTTGTTATTTGGTTTGATTTCTCTTTACTATTGTATCATGCTTTAGTTATTATACTGTTGATTTTCATTGACTTATATAAAGACACATAAAATGAGTTAAAACCAAAAACTCCTGGAGGTACCACAAAATTATCCCGTAACTCATTTATAAATAATGATTTACGGGTTTTTTGGTTTTTAGGGTGTGCTCAAAGGTGTGCGCAGTTTGTAATAATACATAACGGTTATACTGTTATATTACACTCCAAAAGTTAAGTTACTGGTTACCTAAGTGAAGCATGAAACAACGAATAAAACATTGTACCATCCTCGTTTTTTAAA
>NZ_JBELDZ010000081.1:0-6835 GCF_042094015.1 Aurantibacter sp.
TGCGGGGTTTTTAAAGTTATTAGTCTCAACTATAGAAAAAGGTTTTTCAGGTTTTTTAGATACTAATTTTGGTTTAGTAGCAATAACCTTATTATCCGCAGTTTCTTCTGGTATAATTTCGTTGGCTTCCTTTTCTGCTTTTATATCTAGTGCATTATCTGCTTTAGGGTCTTTAACTTCTTCTGCAGGAATAGCAAAAGAATTATTTGGTCTATCTATTTGCGCATTACAAAACTGTAAAGCTCCAATGCAAAAAACTAAAATAAATAAAGACCGCATAATATTATGTTTTGGTTTGAGTCGAAATTAAAACAAAAACCATACCTTTTTCTTAAAAATATATTAATAGTCTAAAAGCGTTAATAATTCGTCTTCAAATCTACCTTTAGATAAATATTGTTCTTCTAATTGATTAATAAATGGAATTGGTGTTTCTAAACTTGCAACACGTTTAACTGGCGCATCTAAATACTGGAAACACTCTTCCATTATTAAAGCAGAAATATCGCTTGCTATTCCGCCAAACAAAGAATCTTCTTGCAAAATAATTACACGACCAGTTTTTTTAACCGATTTAAAAATTGTTTCTGTATCTAATGGTTGTAAAGATCTTAAATCTATTACATCTGCAGAAATATTTGGATGTTTATCTAAAGTATTTAAAACCCAATGTACTGCAGCACCATAACTTATAATTGTTATTACTTCTCCTTCTTTTAAAAGAGATGCTTTACCTAAAGGTAATGTATAATAATCTTTTGGCACTTCTTGTCTAATACTTCTGTACATAGCTTTATGCTCAAAAAACAAAACTGGATTTGGATCATTAATTGCTGTTGCTAATAAACCTTTTGCATCATATGGAAAAGCTGGATAAACTACTTTTAACCCTGGTGTTTTTGTAAACCAAGCTTCGTTAGTTTGACTATGAAAAGGTCCTGCTGCTACACCAGCGCCACAAGGCATTCTTAAAACAATATCTGCTTTTTGATTCCATCTATAATGAGATTTTGCTAAATAGTTTACTATTGGGTTAAATCCAGAACTTACAAAATCTGCAAATTGTAATTCTACTATACTTTTAATTCCCGCAATAGATAATCCCATAGCAGTTTCGACAATAGCAGATTCACAAATTGGTGTGTTTCTAACGCGATCTTTTCCAAATTGCTCTACAAATCCATCTGTAATTTTGAAAACACCACCATATTCAGCAATATCTTGCCCCATAATAACCAAATCATCATGGCGTTCCATACTTTGCCTAAGTCCATTAGATATTGCATCAATTAAACGTAATTCTTCTGTTTCAGAAAAAGACTTAACTTCTTGGTAATTATAATCTCTATAAACGTCTGATAATTCATTATCTAAATTAGGAACTATAGCTTCTTCGTTTGATGCTATAGCTAAATTCTCGTCTATTTCTTGTTTAATTTCAGTTCTAAAAATAGAATCTATAGTTTCTGTTAGAATCGCTTCACCTAATAAATAAGTTTTAAAATTCTCTAATGGATCTTTCTTAGCCCATTCATCCATTAATTCTTTGGGTACATATTTAGTTCCACTAGCCTCTTCATGACCACGCATTCTAAAGGTTTTAAACTCTAAAAATATTGGTCTAGGGTTTTGTCTTACACTTTCTGCTAATTCTGTTAATAAATTATATACTTCTAGAATATTATTTCCGTCTATAATATGAGATTCCATACCATAACCTTTAGCTCTATCTGCCAAATGTTCGCAATTATATTGTTCAGAAGTTGGTGTAGATAAACCATAACCATTATTTTCTATACAGAATAAAACAGGTAATTGCCATACAGAAGCGACATTTAATGCTTCGTGTATATCGCCTTCACTTGTTCCTCCTTCACCTGTGAAAACAGCTGTAACTTGCTTTTTATCTTGTAATTTACTAGCCAAAGCAATTCCATCTGCTACACCAAATTGTGGACCCAAATGCGAAATCATTCCAACAATATTATATTCTTGTGTTCCAAAGTGAAAACTTCTATCTCTACCATTAGTAAAACCATTGGCTTTACCTTGCCATTGAGAAAACAATCTACTTAAAGGAATTTCTCTAGTTGTAAAAACACCTAGATTTCTGTGCATTGGTAAAATATATTCTTCTTTATGTAATGCAGAAGTTACTCCTACAGAAATAGCTTCTTGTCCAATTCCTGCAAACCATTTACTTACTTTTCCTTGACGTAATAATATAAGCATCTTCTCCTCTATTAATCGAGGTTTTAACATGCGCCTGTATAAGTCTAATAAAGTATCGTTTGAAAGATTTTTTCTATCGTAATTGAAAGCTTTGTATTCCAAAATGGTCTATTTTTTAATTTTCCAATTCAAATATATCATTTTTACGATATGTTTAATACTTTGTATCAATAATCTTATTAATTTTTTCAAACGATTTCGTTACATTTGTAAGACTTACATTAAACTTATTTTAGAATGAATCATATTCCAAGCGTTAATTTATCAGATTTTATATCTAATGATCCTGTGAAAAAAGCACAATTTGTTGAGCAAATTGGAAAAGCATACGAAGAAATTGGTTTCGTGGCTTTAAAAGGTCATTTTTTAGACGACACATTAGTAAAGAATTTATATCAAGAAGTTGAAAATTTCTTTAGTTTACCAATAGAAACAAAAAGAAATTACGAAATTGAAGGTATTGGCGGACAACGTGGATATGTCTCTTTTGGAAAAGAAAGTGCTAAAGGTAAAAAAGAAGGAGATTTAAAAGAATTCTGGCATTTTGGTCAATATGTAGATGATAACCCAAAACTACAAGCTGAATATCCAGAAAACGTTTCTGTAAATGAATTAGCTAAATTTAATATTGTAGGAAAAGAAGCTTTTCAAATGTTAGAAAAAACAGCTAAATATGTTTTACGCGCATTAGCTTTATACCTAGATTTAGAAGAAACTTATTTTGATAATTATATTCATAATGGAAATTCTATTTTAAGACCAATACATTACCCACCAATTAAGGAAGAGCCAAAAGCTGCGGTTAGAGCTGCTGCACATGGAGATATTAACCTTATTACGCTACTTATGGGTGCACAAGGGAAAGGTTTACAAGTACAAAACCATAAAGGCGAATGGATTGATGCTATGGCAGAACCAGATGAACTTATGATTAATGTTGGAGATATGTTATCTAGACATACCAATAATAAACTAAAATCTACAATACATAGAGTAGTAAATCCACCTAAAGAACTTTGGGGAACATCTCGCTACTCTATTCCATTTTTTATGCATCCAATAAGTGAAATGAAATTAGATGTACTTGAAGATTGTATAGATGAAAACAATCCTAAACAATTTGAAGATATTACTGCTGGTGATTTTTTAAATGAACGATTAAGAGAGTTAGGCTTAATTAAGTAAATAGCTTCAGTTTTTAGTTTGCATTTGATTACAAATTGAAGATTGAAGATTGAAGATTGAAGAAATGGACTTAAAAGATCAACTAAAGAATTTATTCCCAGAACATCAAGAAACCGAAAACATTGAAGAAAAAAAAGATTCAAGTTTGTGGTTACAAGATGATCCTATAATTTGTAAATACGAGAAACGTAAAGGAAAACCTATTACAATTTTAGAAGGATATACTGGCGCTACAGAAGATTTCAAAAAATTAGCTAAAGACATAAAAACTACACTAAGTGTTGGTGGAAGTTTTAAAGACGATAAAATTATTATTCAAGGAGATTATCGTGATAAAATTATGACAATATTAAAGGAAAAAGGATTTAATGTAAAACGTGTTGGTGGATAAATGAGTCTTAAAACTACGCTTCATATTACTAATGGTTCTTCTTTAACAGAACGTTTAAAAGTTTTACAACTTAATGGTGAGTTTTTAACATGGCATGAAATGTTATGTGAAGGGCCAACTATTTTAAATATAGATTCGGATGAGTTTATAAACACACGAGAAACTTTTTTAGGACAGTTTTATAACTTAGAATATAAACGCAATGAATTTAAATCTGAATTAAACAAACTAAACCATTTAGAACAATACGATGAGATTATATTGTGGTTTGAATACGATTTATTCTGCCATATTAACTTAATTGCCGTTGTAAGCTTACTACTTCAAAAAGGAGTAGGAATTCCAATAAAATTAGTTTGTAGCGGACGTATAAATGGAGAAAAAGGATTAAAAGGTTTACCTGAATTAAATTCGCATCAACTAAAAAAACATTATAAAGAACGAATTACTTTAAAGCAATCTGATTTAGAATTGGCCCAAAAATGTTGGGGAATTTATAACTCAGAAAATCATAACGATTTTAAACCTTTAATAGTAACATCTTCTAGTTTTGAATATTTAACAAATTGCTTAAAAGCACACCTAAAACGTTTTCCAGATACTAGAAGTGGCTTAGGAACATTAGAGTTTAATATTTTAAAACTTATTAAAACAAATAATATAAAAAGTTTACATCACTTATTAGGATACGCTTTAAACTACCAAGGTTATTATGGTTTTGGAGATATTCAATTAAAACGCTTAATGGAAAGATTAAGTGACTTCTATACTGTATACGACGATAAAGTAGTTGTAAATCGAGAAGGCGATTTGGTGTTACTTCACTTAAAAAATGTACATGACGAAATTGAAAATAATATGAGTTATGGTGGTGTATTAAAATATGATTATGTTTTCAATAAAAAAGAAAACAAATTATTTAAAACTGTATAAATGGCAATAAAAGAATCCGAATTAATTATTAATCCCGATGGAAGTATTTATCATTTAAACTTACTTCCAAAAGATATTGCAGATACTATAATTACTGTTGGCGATCCAGATCGTGTGGCTTCTGTATCTAAACATTTTGATACTATAGAAGTAAAAAAACATAAACGAGAATTTAATACACATACAGGAACTTTTAAAGGCAAGCGTATTACAGTAATTTCTACTGGAATTGGTACAGATAATATAGATATTGTCTTTAATGAGTTAGACGCTTTAGTTAATATAAATTTTAAGACTAGAGAAATTAAAAAAGAATTAACTAGTTTAAACATTATAAGAATTGGTACATCTGGATCTATACAAGAAGATATTCCAATAAATTCTTTTTTAATAAGCGATTTAGCTGTTGGTTTTGATAGTTTACTTCATTTTTATGATAGCGAAAAATTTCAAGATTTAGAAGTTTCTAAAGCGTTAATGAAACAATGTAATTGGTTTTCTAAAAAATCTGAACCTTATGTCGTTAAAGCAGATAAAGGTTTAGTAGACTTATTATCTTCGGACAAAACAGTTAATGGATTTACTGCTACAAATGTTGGGTTTTATGGACCTCAAGGTAGAATTTTACGTTTACAAACTCAAGATAATAATTTAAACGATAAGTTAAGTCAATTTGATTTTAACGGATTAAGAATTACAAACCTAGAAATGGAAACTGCAGGAATTTACGGCTTAGCAGCATTATTAGGACATAAATCCATATCGTTAAATGCAATTTTAGCAAACAGAGCAACTGGTAAGTTTAGTAAAAACCCTACAGGAATTGTAGAAGATTTAATTAAATACACCTTAGATAAATTAGTTGAATAAATTTAGAAGTTAAACTCTACTTCTACTCTATTTTATATATGAAACAAATAAACATTGGTGGCGTTCCGGAACATTTTAATTTAGCCTGGTATTTAGGTTTAAAAAATGGTGACTATAAAGCCGAAAACATAAACTTACGTTGGCACGATTATTTTGGTGGCACTGGCGAAATGTGTAAAGGGTTACGTAATGGCGATATTGATATGGCGGTTATTTTAACCGAAGGTATTATTAAGGATATTATTGCAGGAAATAAATCTAAAATTGTACAAGTATTTGTAAAAACGCCTTTACAATGGGGAATTCACGTAGATGCTAAATCTGATTACAATTCTTTAGAGGATTTAAAAGGAAAAAAAGCTGCCATTAGTAGATATGGTTCTGGTTCTCATTTAATGTCTTTTGTAAATGCAGAACAAAATAACTGGGATTTAGAAAACGACTTGAAATTTGAAGTTATTAAAAATCTTGATGGCGCTGTAGAAGGTTTAACCTCTGGAAAAGCTGACTATTTTATGTGGGAAAAATTCACCACAAAACCATTTGTAGATAATGGCACATTTAGACGTGTTAGTAATTTACCTTCGCCTTGGCCTTGTTTTGTTATTGCTGTAAGAGAAGATTTTTTAAAAACCAACAAAGCAGATGTTAAAACCATTTTAGATATTGTAAACACAACTACAGAAGAGTTTAAACAAATTCCTTGTATAGATACAACTATCTCAAACCGATACGAACAAGAGTTAGAAGATGTACAAGAATGGTTAAGTTTAACCGAATGGTCTCAAGAAAATATTACAGAAAAAACAGTTGAAAAAGTACAAGACGAATTATTTAAGTTAAACATAATTCCTGAAAAATGGGATTATAAAGATTTAATTGAGGAATTGTAACTATTAAATACTATTATTAATTAGAAATATTTATATTTTTTTTACATATTAATATGAGACAATTATTTATCATTTACATCTTATCTATTCTATTCATTTCTTGTCAAAAAAAAACTCAAGAACCTGAATTTGCTAATAAAAGATATAAGGATACATTTTTTAAAATAAAAAAGCTAAAGTTTGATTGGTCAAAAGATATAAGTGATATATATGAAGTCTATATATCAAATCAGAATGATACATTATTGAACCAATCAAAAAGATTTGATAAATTAGTAGTTGATTCAACTGTTAGTGATTTTTATGATTTAAAATGGTATAAGACTAAAAT
>NZ_JBELDZ010000081.1:6845-10624 GCF_042094015.1 Aurantibacter sp.
CAGATTTAAAATTTAAAAATTATAAAGGTTATGAAACGATTACTAAAATTGGTTTTTTGGAACATACAAAAGATAGTCAATACAGTACAATAAAAGAATTCAAAAACACCGATGAAATTAATTTTAAATATTCCAATATAGAAAGTGATCAGTTAGAAGGAATTATAACTAAACGAATCTATATTGATACATTAGTTAATGGTGAAGATAGTGTTAGAATAATTTATAAAAAATACATCTTAAACAATACTAATAATTCTAATGAATTATCTCATTTAATAGAGGCTTTTGATTTCTATAAAGATAATAAATTTTCAATGAATTTATTAAAAAATCAATAAATATAACATTCTAAAAAATAACTTAAACATCACTTTTAGCTTGTATAACACTTCTAAATGTTGGTGGAGTTTCTGTAATAGTAGCAATGCCTTTTTTATTAATCTTAAAATTAATATCCTTAGCAGTTGTAAATATAATAACAACAGAAAAAGGATTTTTTAAATGAGATTTAACTACATTAAAAGCTTCTTCTAGTGTTAGTTCTACTTCTTCATCTTCTGTTTCTCTAAGTCTATATCTGTGCTTTAGTAAGACTTTAAACCCATCATCATTATAAATTGGTCTAACAAAAATGTTTTTCAATTCAAGCTTGCCAATCGTTTTAGACATTGTTAACTTCGCAAAATTACCTTCTTGCACACTTTTCTCTAATTCTTTCCAGAAAAGAACAAACATATCTTGGTATGGCATAAACTTAAAAATTAATTAATAAATACTTTCAGAGCTTCAAAAATAGTACAAATAAACGATATAGCGCATCAAGAAAGTTTTTCCATCTTAAAAAGCTATATTATAATTACGTTGCAAATGTTAATAGTAAATAAAAACGTCTTGAGAATATCAAGACGTTTTTTCAAAGTTTAGTTTTGGAGAGCTTCAAACTCCAGGTTTTTATAATTTATAACACGTAAAGCCTTAGAATAATTCAAAATAAAACTAATTGTCTCATCTTTAGGGTTCAATTCTTCAATTTTTGGGGTTTCAGAGTAAAGTTTTGCCATTTTTTATGTTTTGGTTTAAGCATATAACGACAAAGTTTTTACTTTATTATATTAATTTGTTAAAATTATATTATGTTTCTCAATAATCTTCCTCATATTAATTAATGCATAACGCATTCTTCCTAAAGCGGTATTAATACTAACACCTGTTCTCTCAGAAATTTCTTTAAAACTCATATCTTGATACATACGCATAAAAAGGACTTCGCGTTGGTCTTCTGGCAACTCATCAATTAAACGTCTAACATCAGATTCTACTTGATTTTTAATAATACTATTTTCTGCATTTAAAGATTTATCGCTTAAAACAGAAAAAATATCAAAATCGGTACTATTGTCAAACTTAGGCATACGATTATTTTTTCTAAAATAATCTATAACCAAATTATGAGAAATACGCATAACCCAAGGTAAAAACTTACCTTCTTCATTATACTTCCCTTTTTTTAAGGTTTTAATAACTTTTATAAATGCATCTTGGAAAATATCTTCAGCAACATCTCTATCGTAAACTTTAGAATAAATAAAACTGTAAATACGTTGTTTGTGCCTCTTAATAAGAACTTCTAGAGCAGATTCTTGTCCTGCAATGTAATTAGAAACTAAAGTGGCGTCGGAAGTTTGAGGTTTTTGCATAGGTATTACTTTTATTAATATCTAATAAATTAGATTGGGGTTATTAATTTAAAAAAGTAATCCTGTTTTATATGCAAATATGTTTTGAGTGAATTCAAATATAATAGAATTAATTCATCAAAAACAAATTATTAATACAAATTATCGAATATTTTAACATTTAATTAGGCAATAAGCAGTTTTTAATGCTGAAATACTTCTTGTATCTTTGTTTATTGAGATACAGAAATTATATGACCACTAAACTTTCCGAAGTTAATCCTAAGAAAAACATCATTATAAAAGGTGCTAAATTGCACAACCTTAAGAATATAGATGTTGTAATACCAAGAAATAAATTGGTTGTTATAACAGGATTATCTGGTTCTGGAAAGTCTAGTTTAGCTTTTGATACGCTTTACGCTGAAGGACAACGCAGATATGTAGAAAGTTTAAGTAGTTATGCACGTCAATTTTTAGGTCGACTTAACAAACCTAAAGTAGATTATATAAAAGGTATTGCGCCAGCAATTGCAATAGAGCAAAAAGTAAACTCAACCAACCCACGTTCTACCGTTGGTACAACTACAGAAATATACGATTACTTAAAATTATTATTTGCTAGAATTGGTAGAACCTACTCGCCTACTTCTAATCAAGAAGTAAAAAAGGATACAGTTACAGATGTTTTAAATGCAATTAAAAAAATAGCTTTAGGTGAAAAACTATTATTATTAGCACCACTACATCTTGAAAAAGGAAGAGAATTAGCAGACAAACTAAATGCACTAAATCAACAAGGTTATGCACGTGTTTTATATAAAAATGAAGTTGTTAGAATTGATAAAGCAGATCATATTACATCTACAAAAGATTTATATATTGTTATAGATCGAATTATTACTAAAGATGATGAAGATTTCTATAATAGATTAGCAGATGCTATACAAACTGCTTTTTACGAAGGAAAAGGAAATTGTTACATTAAGTCTTTAAAAGAAGATAATTTAAATCATTTTAGTAATAAATTTGAATTAGATGGTATTACGTTTTTAGAACCAAATGTACATTTATTCAGTTTTAATAATCCTTATGGTGCTTGTCCAATATGCGAAGGTTATGGCGATGTTATTGGTATAGACGAAGACTTAGTCTTCCCAAATACAGCTCTGTCTGTTTTTGAAAACGGTATTTTTCCTTGGCGAGGCGAAAGTATGAGTTATTACAGAGATCAATTGGTAAATAATTCGCACGAATTTGATTTTCCTATACACAAACCTTACTTTGAACTTACAAGTAAACAAAAGGAATTAATCTGGACTGGAAATAAATACTTTGAAGGTTTAAATAGTTTTTTTACAGAACTAGAATCTAAAGCTTATAAAATTCAAAACCGAGTAATGCTTTCGCGTTATAGAGGAAAAACCAAGTGTAAAGTTTGTAATGGTAAGCGTTTAAGAGTTGAATCTAATTATGTGAAAATAGATAATGCAACACTTACAGATTTGGTTGAAATGCCAATAGATGAGTTAATTCCGTTTTTTAACAACTTAA
Organism: Aurantibacter sp.; assembly: GCF_042094015.1. Taxonomy (NCBI): domain Bacteria; kingdom Pseudomonadati; phylum Bacteroidota; class Flavobacteriia; order Flavobacteriales; family Flavobacteriaceae; genus Aurantibacter; species Aurantibacter sp. Next base: position 10,079 of record NZ_JBELDZ010000081.1, read on the forward strand.
AATTAAACGAAAACGATACTACTATTGCAGAACGTCTATTGGTAGAAATTAAAAATAGACTTCAGTTTTTAGCCAATGTAGGTTTAACCTATTTAACCTTAAATAGAAAATCTAATTCACTATCTGGTGGCGAAAGTCAACGTATAAATTTAGCAACATCTCTTGGAAGTAGTTTAGTAGGCTCAATGTACATTTTAGACGAACCAAGTATTGGTTTACATCCAAAAGATTCCGAACAATTAATAGACGTTTTAAAAGCGTTAAGAGATCTTGGTAATACGGTAATTGTGGTAGAACACGATGAAGATATTATGAAACAAGCCGATGAAATTATTGACATTGGACCAGAAGCAGGAACTTTAGGCGGACACGTTGTTGCTACTGGGAATTTTGATTCTATTTTAAAATCTGATTCGTTAACTGCTAAATACTTAAATGGCGCCTTAAATATCGAAGTACCTAAACAAAGAAGAACTTCTAAATACAGTATAGATGTAATTGGAGCAAGAGAAAACAACTTAAAAAACATTGATGTTTCGTTTCCGT
>NZ_JBELDZ010000082.1:0-10389 GCF_042094015.1 Aurantibacter sp.
CAGGGACACAAGGATTTTCAGTCCTTTGCTCTACCAACTGAGCTAAGGCACCATTGTGTAAATGCGAGTGCAAATATAGTACCTAATTTTACATTACCAAAACATTTTATATCTTTTTTGATTTATTACATTTGTTCAATAAAAAAAAGAAATATGAACCTAATTATTGACGCTGGTAATTCTTATGTAAAGATTGCTGTATTTCAAAACAACAACTTAATCTTTGTTGATTCTGTTTCGTATAAGTCTTTTTTTATTGATTTAACCAATGTACTTAAAAACCATCCAAATATAAAGTACGGTATTTTGTCCTCTGTTGGAGCATTTTCTTCAAATGATATTTATGAGATAGATAAGCGTATTTGTTTGATTGAGGTTCGTGATAAAATAAAATTACCTTTTTCAAATCTTTATAAAACGATTAATACATTAGGTAAAGATCGTTTAGCTTTGATAAGTGCATCTATGATTAATTATACAAAAGAAAATGTTTTAGTAATTGATGCGGGAACTTGTATTACTTTCGACTTCAAAAATAAAGATGATGAGTATTTAGGTGGTGCTATTTCTCCTGGGATTAATATGAGATATAATTCTTTAAATTATTATACTAGTAGTTTGCCGCTTTTAAAAAAAGAAGTTATTAATGGTAATTATTTAGGGAATTCTACTGAAGCCTGTATGCATTCAGGTGTGGTGAATGGAGTTGTTCAAGAAATAGATGGTGTTGTAGCTCAGTATAAATCTAAATATAAAGATTTAACAGTTATTTTAACAGGAGGCGATGCTAATTTTTTGTCTTTGCAATTAAAAAGTAGCATATTTGCCAATTCAAATTTCTTACTAGAAGGTTTGAATTATTTATTGAATTATAATCTTAAAGAATGATTAATAAACTAATAATGGTTTTTGTGTGTCTGTTGGTAACTCAATCCTATGCACAAGAAGGTACAGCATCTCCTTATTCTTTTTATGGTATTGGAAGCTTAAACTTTAAAGGTACTGTAGAGAATAGGAGTATGGGCGGAATTTCCGTTTATAATGACAGTATTCATTTAAACTTAAGAAATCCTGCAGCATATGGTGGTAAAAACCTATCTGTTTATAATAATGAAAGTCGTCCAATAATATATTCTGTTGGCGGTAGTCATTCAGATATAAAGCTGACCTCTAATTCAGGCTCAGATAAAACATCTACAACTACGTTCGATTATCTGTCTTTTGCTATTCCGCTGGGCAAATTAGGTGTAGGGTTTGGTTTATTGCCTTATTCTTCTGTAGGTTATAAATTAGAGAATTCAAATTCATTAGGAAACTTAACTCAAAGATACAGAGGTCAAGGAGGAGTAAATAAAACCTATTTGTCTTTTGGATATCAAATAACTAATGAATTAAGTTTTGGTGCTACAGCAGACTATAATTTTGGAACTATAGAGAATTCTACAGTAGAATTTCTATATAATACTAATGATGAACTTCTTGGTTACCAAACAAGAGAAGATAATAGATCTGACTTAGGAGGATTAGGTTTTAATTTTGGGGCATATTACACTAAAAAGATTTCAGAGAAATTAGAATTACAGACGTCTTTAACATATTCTCCAGAAACTAAATTAAGATCTAGAAATACAAGGTCGTTCTCAACAATTACTCTTGACGGACTTGGAAACGAAAATGAAATAAATACAGTAGAGTCAGACTTAGCTTCTGTCGGTTTAGAAACTACAAATTTAATAATTCCATCAAAATTTAATATTGGAGCAGGAATTGGTGAGCCAAGAAAATGGTTTGCTGGTGTAGATTTTACAACACAGAACACGAGTAATTTTTCAAATAGATTGTATAATTATCAAAATGTAAGTTTTGAAAATGCAAATACGTTATCTCTTGGAGGTTTTTATATTCCAAAGTTCAACGCTTTTTCTGGTTACTTTAAAAGAGTAGTTTATAGAGGTGGTTTACGTTTTGAAAAAACAGGTTTAAAAGTAAATAATGAATCAATAAGAGAGTTTGGCATATCTTTTGGTTTAGGATTACCAGTTGGAAGCGGTAAGGATTTTTTCTCAAATGCAAACATTGGTTTTGAATTAGGAAAAAGAGGTACAACAAATCAGAATTTAATCAGAGAGAATTTTGTGAATTTGAAATTTAGCTTATCTCTTAATGACAGATGGTTCCAAAAAAGAAAATATAACTAACGATAAAATTAACATTACTATGAAACTTAAAGCAACATTTTTATTTGTTTTATTACTAAATATAACTTTTGGATACGCACAAGAAGATTGCGCTACAAAGTTATCTTTAATGGTGGAGTCTGCAAAAGCAAAAGCATATGATGCAGCTTACCCACAATTGCAATCACTAAGAAAAGATTGTGCAAAATACCATTATGGTATTTACGCTTATGGTGAAAAAGTGTTAAAGCATAAAGTTGATAATTCTTCAGGAGAAGAAAAGAAAGCTTTTATTGCAGATTATGCAAAGCTATATTCAGAAGCACAAATGTATTTTTCTAGTAAATTCCCAAAAGGAGAATATATGGGGAAAGCTGCGCAGTTAAACTATGACAATAAAGAATTATTAGGTATTCAAAACGAAGACTTATATAATCAATTTGATGCGGCTTACAAAGCAGATGCAGCTACTTTTGATAGTGCTAAAAGCTTGTATGTGTATTTTAAATTAATGGTAGGTCTTTTTGATGAAGGTAAAAAACCAGCTTCAGATTTATTTAATAAGTATGATGATGTTGTAGAAAGAATTGATGCTATAACGGAATCTTATCAGGTTAAATTGAATAAGTACGTTGCAAAAGAAGAATCTGGGGCAGCTTTAACGTCTAAAGACAAAAAATATAAGGCTAACTACGAAGCAAATATAGCTGCTTTCGAGAAAGTGTCAGGTAGTGTAGATGCAGAATTAGGGTCAAGAGCTAATTGCGAAAACTTAATTCCATTATACACTAAAGATTTTGAAGCAAATAAAGAAAATGCAGTTTGGTTAAAAAGGTCTGTTAGTAGAATGTTCTATAAAGAATGTACAGAGGATCCTTTATACGAAAAATTAGTAAAAGCTTATGATGCTGTAGAATCTTCTGCAGATACAAAGTATTTTGTTGGAACAATTTTGTTTAACAAAGGAAAAGTAAATGAAGCAATGAATTACTTTAAAGAATCATTCGACTTACAAACAGATCCTTTAAAGAAAGCTAAATTAGCTAATAAAATTGCCTCAAGTTTAAAGAAAAAAGGACGTTATGGAGAAGCTAGACAATATTTTGAAAAAGCCTTAAAATTAAATCCTTCTAATAAATATCCGCACGTGTTAATAGCATCTATGTATGCAAGTAGCGCTAATAATTGTGGAGATACAAACTTTAATAAAAGAGCTGTATTTTGGTTAGCTGCAAACGAAGCAGATAGAGCTGGAGGAAAAGGTTCTAGTTATGCTAAAAGTTATAGAGCAAAAGCACCAACTAAATCTGAAATTTTCTCAGCAGGAAATGCAGGACAAACCATTAAAATTGGATGTTGGATTGGTAGAAGTGTAACTGTACCAAGTTTATAATGCAAACCAACATTAAACATATAATATATAACTTAGTCATAGCATTAGCTATGACTTTGTTTTTTTCGTGTAAAAACGATTTTAAAAGTGTGTCTAAAATTGGTGTAGCAGCTTATGATCCAGTTGGTGTTGGAGATAGTATTAATTTAAAATTTACAGATTCTGGAAAAGTAAAAGCAAATTTGTTGAGTCCAAAAGTCTATGATTATAGTAATAGACAACACAGTTATTCTGAATTTACCGAAGGTGTAACATTATATATTTATGAGAATAATGAGAAAAACACTATTTTATCAGATTATGCTATAGTTAATAATACTACAGATTTAATAGATTTACGCGGAAACGTTATTATAGTAACCGCAACTAACGATAGTTTGTTTACAGAACAACTATATTACGATAAGGAAAATAAATGGGTTTTTAATAACGAACCTGTTCAGTTTAAGTCTAAAGAATATGTAACAAATGGTATTGGTTTTGATTCAGATGAAGCATTTACAAAAATTGAAGTATTAGATGTTACTGGTCAATTTGCTGTATTAGATTAAAATTAAATCTGCTTTCATATATTTACAATATAAACACTCTATTTTATGACATTTTTTAAATACTTTCATTACGCTTATTTAGTCTTTGCTGTATTGTTTCTTTACGATGCTTTTGCAAGTTGGGGACAAACACAAGCTTATGCATCCTTAGCGTTAGGAGGATTAGCTCTTTTTATGTTTTTCTTTAGAGGTAAATTTAACAAGAAACTTAAAAAATAACTATGGTAACAACTCTTGTTATTATTGTTACTTCTCTATTATTATCAGCTTTCTTTTCGGGAATGGAAATTGCCTATGTGTCTTCTAATAAAATTCATATAGAAATAGAAAAAAAACAAGATGGTTTTTTACCTGGAATACTAGCTAAATTAACCCAAAAGCCTTCAAAGTTTATTGCAACAATGCTTATTGGAAACAATATAGCGTTAGTTATATATGGTTTTTTTATGGGTGATTTGTTAATGGAATGGTTTCAAACATTTTTGCCAACAAATGATAGTATTATAGCCTATTTTTTTGATGATTTAGAGCTTTTTTCTCAAACAATAATTTCAACCTTGGTTATTCTATTCACGGCAGAGTTTTTACCTAAAGTGTTTTTTCAGATTTATGCTAATTCATTACTTAAAATATTAGCGTTTCCAGCTTATTTATTTTATTTACTATTTTACTTTATCTCTGATTTTGTGATTTGGATTTCAGATTTGGTGTTCAAAAAATTCTTTAAAACTGAAGGAGATCAAGTTCAATTGGCATTTACTAAAACAGAATTGGGCGACTACATTAATGAGCAAATGGAAAGTGTTCAAGAGCACGATGATGTAGATAGCGAAATTCAAATTTTTCAAAATGCATTAGAGTTTTCAGAGGTTAAAGCTAGAGAAGTTATGGTGCCAAGAACCGAACTTATTGCAGTGGAACTTAACGAATCTGTAGAGAATTTAAAGCAGGCATTTATTGATACGGGTTGCTCTAAAGTATTGGTGTATAAAGAAAATATTGACGATATTTTAGGTTACGTTCAAATATTCGAACTGTTTAAAAATCCAAAGAATATAGGATCTATTTTAAAGTCAATAGAATTGGTTCCTGAAACAATGTTAATAAAAGATGTTTTAACACAATTAACAAAGAAAAGAAAAAGTCTAGCGGTGGTTTTGGATGAGTATGGAGGAACATCTGGTATAATGACAGTAGAAGATATTGTAGAGGAGTTGTTTGGTGAAATTGAGGATGAGCATGATAAAATTGATTTAATAGAACTTCAGATAGATGAAGATACTTATCGATTTTCAGCACGTTTAGATGTAGATTATATTAATGAAACATATAAATTAAATCTTCCAGAAGGAGAGAATTACGAAACTCTAGGTGGTTTAATAATGTCCCATGCCGAAGAAATTCCACAAGAAGCCGAAATTATAATTATAGAGTCTTACAAGATTAAAATATTAGAATCTTCTAATAATAAAATAGATTTAGTAGAAGTAAAGCAAATAGAAGAAGATTAATTAATCTTTAGACGACTACTTTTATTGATAAAATCACCCATTTATATCAGTTAAAAACTTCAGTATAGAAAATACTTAGTAAATAGCTTTTTTTTTAGTAAAAAGTATTTTTATTATTGCTATTAAAATGGTATTTTCGCCCACTATAATTCAATAATTATATCTATACAAAATGGCAATTTTAAATAAAATCAGACAAAAAACATTTGTTTTAATCTTAGTAATCGCATTAGCGTTATTTGCATTCATATTATCAGGTTTAGTAGATAATAAAGATGCTTTATTTGGTAAAGATCAAAATATAGTTGCGTCTATTAACGGAAAAGATATTGGTAGAACGGAATTTATGCAGAAGGTGGAGTTTCAACAACGCCAAATGGGTCCAAATGCAACAACAACTCAGGTTATGAACCAAGTTTTTGAAACAGAAGTTCGTCAAGCTGTTATGGCTGCTGAGTTTGACAAGTTAGGTCTTTCTGTAGAATCTGACCAAATGAGAGATGTTTTAAGAACAGCTTTAGCAACAAGTCCAGAATTTCTTAACGAAGCAGGTCTTTTTGATGATGCAAAGTTAACAGAGTACATTGCTAACATAAAAGAGACGTCTCAAGAGCAATACAAGCAATGGATCAACTACGAGCAAAACGTAGCAAGTTCTGCATTACAGACCAACTACTTCAATTTAGTTAAAGCTGGTACAACAGCAACTTTAGCAGAAGGTGCTTTAGAGCATAAATTAGAAGGAGATAAAGTTAATATAAGTTATGTTCAGGTTCCTTTTACTTCTATTGTAGATAGTACAGTAACTGTAACTAAAGAAGAAATCAAATCTTATATTACTAAAAACTCAAAAGAATTTGAGACAGAAGCTTCTACAGATTTACAATATGTAATGTTCGAAGAAGTTGCTTCTCTTGAGGATGAAAATAAGATTAAGTCTGACTTATCTGCATTAGTAGAAGATAAGCAAGAATTTGATGAAGCTACAAATAAAACTGAAAAAGTTTTAGGGCTTAAAAACACTACAGATATTGAAGCTTTTGTAAATCAAAACTCAGACGATTTTAAATACAATAGCTCTTTTGTAACTAAAGCACAATTACCAGCAGTAGTTGCAGATACTTTAGCAAATTCTCCGGTTGGTTCTGTTTATGGGCCATATAAAGATGCTACATATTTTAAATTATCTAAAATTGTTGCAACTACTAAGTTGCCAGATTCAGTAAAAGCACGCCATATTTTAATTCCTTTTAAAGGCGCTAGCTCTGCAGGAGAAGATGTTGTAAAAACAGAAGAAGAAGCAAGAGTTTTTGCAGATAGTTTAACAACTATATTAAAATCTAATACATCTAAATTTGAAGAGTTTGTTACAGCATATTCTTCTGATAAAGGAAGTGTTGAAAAAGGTGGTTTTTACGATTGGTATCCGTATAACCAAATGGTTCCAGAATTTAGAGATTTTACTTTTGAAGGTAAAACAGGAGATTTAGATGTTGTAAAAACAGTATTTGGATTTCATATTATAGAAGTTCAAGGTCAAAAAGGAGAATCTAATTTATATAAAGTAGCAACTATTGCACGTAAAATAGAAGCATCAGAAGCTACGTCTGACCAAGTGTTTAGAGATGCTTCTAATTTTGAAGTTAATATAGCTAGTGGGTCTTTTGCAGATGTTTCAAGAGAAGCTAATTATGATGTAAAACCTGTTAAAACTGTTAAAGCATTAGACGAAAGTATTCCTGGTTTAGGAGCGCAAAGAGCTATTGTGCGTTGGTCTTTTGATTCTAAAACTAGTGTTGGAGATATTAAGCGCTATACGGTTCCTGGTGGATATGCTGTAGTTCAAGTTACTGCTAAACGTGATGCAGGTTTAATGACTGTAGAAGAGGCTTCTGCAACAGTAACACCTAAATTAAGAGCAGAGAAAAAAGCTAAAATGATTATGGATGGTGTAAGCGCTTCTACTTTAGAAGATTTTGCAGCAGAAAAAGGACAGCAAGTTAAAACAGCTTCTGCTATTAATATGAAGAACCCAACAATTGGTGGAGCTGGTAAAGAGCCATTAGTTGTAGGTTATGCTTTTGGTTTAAAAGATAACGAAACATCTAAATTAATTATTGGAGAGAAAGGTGTTTATATGGTTAAGCGTACTGGATTTACTCCAGCTGTTAAATTAGATAATTATCAGTCTTTTGCCAACCAAGTTAGTACTCAAAAATTAAATGCAGTTCAAGGAAAGTTGTATACAGCTTTAAAAGAAGCTGCAGATGTTGTAGATAATAGAGCTAAAACAGTTCAATAATCTATAATAAATATATAAAAAAGGGCTTCCGGTTTTTGGAAGCCCTTTTTTTATATGATAGTTTTAAAGGTGTTGTTAGGTGTAGTTGTAAGTTTTTAATTTGTTTCAAAAATTTCAGAAAGTAGCCAAATGTAATCTTCTCTTTGGTTAACAAAGTCTCTATTAGATATATCAATAAGCTTAAAGTTAATTTCTGTTTGTGTCTTTAAAAAGTCTAAATAACCAGAATTAATTTTTTCTAAATAACTATCCTCTATGTTTTGTTCGTAATCTCTACCGCGCTTTTTAATATTCTCTTGAAGGCGTTCTGTATTTTGGTATAAGTAAATGTATAAGTCAGGTTTTGGAATGTCTTTATACATTAAGTTAAAGAGTTTTTTATATAGGTTAAACTCATCTTCTGGTAACGTTATTTTTGAAAATATAAGCGATTTATATATATCGTAATCACTTATCATAAAATCTTTAAACAAATCTAATTGTTGTAAGTCGTCTGTGATTTGTTGGTATCTATCTGCTAAAAAAGACATTTCTAAAGTGAAGGCATATCTTGTCGCGTCTTCGTAGAATTTTGGTAAAAACGGATTATCTGCAAAACGTTCTAAAATAGGTTTTGCATTAAATTCTTCAGCAATTAAATGAGTTAAACTTGTTTTTCCAGCGCCAATATTACCTTCAATAGCAATATAGTTGTGTGTTTTTAAATTGTATTGTTTTTTAGGTTTTTTAAGCCAAATGTTTTGTGGCTCTGGTGCACTATCATCTTTACAAATTTCTAGTAAATCTGTAATGCTTTTGTTTAGTTTTGGATGAATTACATCTTTTGCGATATCTTGTAAAGGTTGTAATACAAATTTTCTGTTATGAGCTTCTAGATGAGGTATAGTTAATTGTGGTGTTTCAATTATATCATTTTCAAATAAAATAATATCTAAATCGATTTCTCTGTTTTCATAACTATCTTCAAGTGTTTTTTGTCTACCTAGTTTTTTTTCTATTTCTTGTAAATGCTCTAAAATATCAAAAGCAGAAAGTGTTGTTGTTACAGAAATACATGTATTATAGAAATCATAGCCATCAAAATCTAAAGCTTTTGTTTTATAGATTTTACCAATTTGTTTAACGCTACCAATAGAAATGTAGATATTATTTATAGCATCTTGTAGGTGTTTGTATTTATCACCTTTATTACTGCCAAGAGCTATATGTACCGTTTTTTTTGTTATCATAATTTGTAGCAAAATAAGTAAAACTTGTTTAAGATTTTTATAAAAAAGAAATCTGTTAATAACTTGTTTGGTTATCACACATTTCAATATTATTTATAATTTAAAATAACTGTTGGTTTTAATGGTTTACAACTATTAAACTTATATTAAACATAGTTGTTATGTAATTTATATTTAATTTCTTTGTAGAAATATTTTTTAGTTAAATGAAAAAAGCATTAAAAATACTAGGGATTTCATTATTAATTATTGTTTTACTTTTAGTTGCAAGTCCTTTTTTGTTTCAGAATAAAATAAAAGGAATGGTTAAAACTTTTATTAATGAAAATGTAAATGCTAAAGTTGATTTTTCTGATGTTAATCTTAGTTTTTTAAGTAGTTTTCCAAAGGCTAATTTATCTATAGATAATTTAACGATAACTAATTTTGCGCCTTTTGAAGACGAACAATTAGTTAATTCAAAATCTATAACATTTGATTTTTCTATTACAGAATTGTTTAAAGACACTAATGCTGAGCCTATAAAAGTAGATGCGTTTTATATTAATGAGGCTTTGTTAGTCTTAAAAACGAACACGCAAGGCCTGTCTAATTGGAATATAGCGAAGTCTAAAAATATTACAGAAACAAAGACTGATACAGAAGTCAACCCATTTGTGTTTCAGTTAGATGATTATGGTATAACAAATAGTGCATTTACTTATATCGATGAAAAGGAAGAGTTAGCATTATATATTACTGATTTCAACCATAATGGTAGCGGAGCATTCTCTGAATCTGTTTCAGAATTGGATACACAAACCAATTTAAATGTGTCTTTAAAAATGGCTAAAACAGAATATTTAACTAATAACACCATAGATTTAGATGCTGTTTTAGGGTTCGATTTAAAGAAAAACAAATACACATTTAAAGAAAATAAATTAGTTTTTAATCAGCTGCCTATCGAGTTTGACGGTTTTGTTCAGCTTATAGAAAATGGGCAAAAAATAGATTTATCGTTCAAGAATGTAGGTTCTACCTTTAAAGATTTTTTAGCAGTTATTCCAAAAACGTATTCTAAAGATTTAGCAAACGTAAATACAACAGGTAATTTTAATATTATAGGTAAAGTAAAAGGAGAAATTACAGAAACAACTATTCCAACATTAGATATTAATGTTTTATCTAATAACGCGTCTTTTAAATATAACGATTTACCAAAAGGAGTAAAAGAGATTGTTATA